>DUPW01000042.1 GCA_012838125.1 Papillibacter sp. | reverse complement strand
CGAAGCCGCCGCCGGAGCGATAGGATGTAATCTTGCCCGTATCGGGGGCGAAGTTGTTGGCGGGGTCCTCCGTCGTCACACGGCACTGCAGGGCAAAGCCGCTCATTTTTACGTCCGCCTGAGAGGTGATGCCGATATCGGGGTGGCTTAAGGGGTGGCCCTCGGCGATGAGAATCTGGGCGCGGACGATGTCGATGCCCGTTACCATTTCCGTGACCGTGTGCTCCACCTGAATCCGCGGGTTCATCTCGATGAAGTAGTAGTTGCCGCTCCTGTCCACGAGAAACTCCACGGTGCCTGCGCTCACATACCCCACCTTTTTCGCGATTTTCACCGCGTCTTCATAGAGCTTCTCCCGCGTTTCCTGCGGGATGGAGAAGGCGGGTGCGAATTCCACCACCTTCTGATAGCGGCGCTGCAGGGAGCAGTCGCGCTCGAACAGGTGCACCACGTTGCCGTGGGCATCGGCGAGAATCTGCACTTCCACGTGCTTGGGCTCAACGAGGAATTTCTCGATGAAAATGTCGTCGTTGCCGAAGGCCTTTTTCGCTTCGCTTTTCACAAGCTCGAAGGCAGGCCCCACTTCCTCCGGCGTATCGCAGCGGCGCATACCGCGCCCGCCGCCGCCGCCGGCGGCTTTCAAAATGACGGGGAAGCCAAAGGAGTTGGCTTTTTCAAGGGCTTCATCGGCATCTTTCAGCGGCTCCGTCACGCCGGGGATAACGGGGACGTTACAGGACTCGGCAATGGCCTTGGCGCTGAGCTTGTCACCCATTTTCGCCAGCACGTCAGACGGGGGGCCGATAAACGCAATGCCCGCCTTTTCGCAGGCTCTGGCAAAATCGGCGTTTTCGGAGAGGAAACCGTAACCCGGATGAATGGCGTCAACGTGGTGATGCTTGGCTAAGTCAATGATAGTGGGGATATCGAGGTACGCCCCCAGCGGGCTTTTGTTCTTACCGATTAAGTAGGACTCGTCGGCATGGGTGCGGAACAGGCTGAGGGTGTCTTCGTTTGAGTAAATCGCCACTGTATTGAGACCAAGGTCATAACAGGCCCTGAAGATTCGTATTGCAATCTCACCGCGGTTTGCGGCGAGGACCTTTTTAAAATTTCTAACGGCTATGACAACCGCCTCCCTTGATGAAAAATGCAAGATTTAGGTTACACAATTGCAATTTCATTATATTCGGTTTCATTTAAAAGAACAAGTGGGTAAACTTAAATTTACAAGAATTATTCAAACTTACAATAAAAAAGTCCAGAGAAACAGGAATAATGGGGAAAATCCATGAAGTCAAAACAGGTCGATTCGGTCAAATTTGTGGGCAAATCGGGCCTGCCGCCACGGTGCGCGGGACCTAGCTGCCGGCAATGGAGCTTGTCCCGACAGTGCCCGCCGTGTATACTGATGAAAGAAAGGACTGGTGGAAAATGCGGATTATGGCAGTGGACCTGGGAGACCAGAGGACGGGCGTCGCCGTTTCAGACGCCACGAATTCCATCGCCGGCGACACCTTCGTGATTGCCCACTGGCAGCCCGAGCACGTGGCCGAAAAAATCGCCGAGGAGGCGCAAAAGCGGGGCGTTTCGCGCATTGTCCTCGGGTATCCGAAGAATATGGACGGCTCAGCCGGGCCCCGGGCGGAAAAAAGCGCGGCTTTTGCCGGTCTGCTCCGGGATCAGCACGGGCTGGAGGTGGTGCTCTGGGACGAGCGGCTCACCACGGTGGACGCACACCGTATCTTATCTGAGACGAACGTGCGGGGAAAAAAGCGCAAGAACACCGTGGACGCCGTAGCGGCCACCCTTATTCTGGAGGGGTATCTTTCGTCCCTTCGCTAGGCGTGCGGCAGGTTTTCTCGCATTTTCGGAAAAGCTCCATGACGCCGATGACGATGACGAACCCGCCGAAGATTTTGCGCACAACCTGCGTGTCCAGCCCCGTGGCAAGCAGGGCGGCGCCGGCCGTGGTGACGGTTCCCGCGGCGATGGCGTAAAGGGCGAGTTTTTTGTCGATAAGGCGGTTTTTCAGGTGGGAGACGAGGGCTGTCAGGGACGTGGGCAGGAAATAGAGCAGATTGATGCCCTGTGAAAGTGGCTGCTCCATTCCCTGCACGCCCGTCATAAACAGGATGAGCAGTGACCCGCCGCCGATGCCCCATGCCGACAGGACGCCCGTCACCGCTCCCGCCAGCAGGGCGATAATCCAGTCCATGGCTAACACAGTATGCTGCGCACGCCGCCGATAATCAGCAGGATGCCGAAAAGGCGGTGCAGCAGTGCCGTTGGAATCTTCCCGAAGATTTTGCCGCCGATAAACCCGCCGACAAGTCCGCCCATAAGATAGGGCAGGGCGCGCAGAAAGTCAAACTCCGTGCGCAGCAGGTAGACCACGGCGGAGACGGCGCAGAGGGGCAGGATGATAAAGACGGATGAGGCGAAGGCCTTGCGCTGGTCCATTTTTATCCAGCCAATTAAAAGGGGCACCAGCACCATGCCGCCGCCCGCGCCGAAAAATCCGTTGACGATACCAGCCGCAGCGCCCGCCAGGGCGCTTTTCGTTTTATCTGAAAGCATAAGGCTTGTCCCTCCCCGGTATGTTGTTTTTTGGGGGTGAAGTGTGTCGATTAAAGTGATGTGTTACGATTTCCACAGGCGGATGTAGCCTTTGTCGTTGAGCTGTTTGAGCAGAATCAGGCCGAGGGGGAAGAGGAGCATCCCCAAGACGCCCGCCGCGCAAAATCCGATATACAGAGCCAGAAGCGTGGCGAAGGGCGACAGGCCGATTTGCGTCCCGATGAGTTTCGGCTCGATGAGATTGCGCAAAATGGTGTTAAACGCAAAGAGCAGGACGAGGCCGAAGGCAAAGCGCGTATCGCCCCCGATGAGGGACACGAGGGCCCACGGGATGAGGATGGTGCCTGAGCCGAGCATGGGCAGAGCGTCAATAACGGCCACGAGCAGGGCCAAAAGAACGGCAAACTCGATGCGCATGAATAAAAATGCAACGGCCATCTCCACAAAGGTGATGCCGGCGAGCATCAGTTCGGCCTTCACCCACTTGCCGAAGGTGCTGAAAAGATCCCTTTTCAGTTCTTTCAGGGCTCGGTGCTTTTCCCGGGGAATTTGGCGCAGAATAAAAGCCCGCACGTCGCTGTAGCCGCTGCTGATGAAGTAGACGCTGATGGCGCAGGTGATGAAAAACACCAGGAAGCGGGGCGTGATTTTCGCCGCACCGGAGAGAAGGGGCAGGAGTTTGCCGGACAGCTCCGCGGGAATCTCCGTGCTCTTCTTCACGAATCCGTCCAGCATCCCGTTGAGGTAGTTTTGAATCTCAATGGGGGCGCTTATGACG
This sequence comes from Papillibacter sp., assembly GCA_012838125.1. GTDB lineage: Bacteria > Bacillota > Clostridia > Oscillospirales > Oscillospiraceae > Sporobacter. Next base: position 15,781 of record DUPW01000042.1, on the reverse strand, counting down.
AAGTTCTCAATGCGCTGGCTTAACGCCGTCAGAACCTCCGAAAGGCCCTGAAGCAGAGTAGGCAGGCGCTGGACGAAGGCCGTCAGTTCAATAACTGCGCGGCCCACGGAAAGGGCTGTTATGGTGACGAGGGCGGAGAAGACGACGAGGGTGCAAAGCCCCGCTGCCGCGGTCCGGCGAAAGCGGGCCTTCTGCACAAGGAAGGAGACGGCCGGCTCAATGAGCCGCGAGATGGCAAAGGCCAGAAGGAAGGGCAGGAGCCACGGCAGGGCGTACCGGATAAAAAGCCACAGGCCGGCTAGGGCGGCGAAGGCGTACAGCGCGTACAGAGCGTAGCGCAGGTGTTTGTTCTGAGGCATGACTCACCGCCCTTTCGTGATTTTCAATGATTTGGAAGATTCACCCCGCTGGAGATCCTTGCCATGTTATGCAGAATACACATTAAGCATACACAACAAGTTGGTATTCATATAATTGTATACAGTGTGTAAACTGTTGCAGAAAATCAGATACTATGGTAGTATACTTAATTACGAAAAGGTATATGCACATTTAAAAAAAGCAACAAGAAAACGAATCGAGTTACATAAACAATCGTGCACATAAGACAAATTTTGAACAACTATGAGGGGGATTTGGGATGCTTGACGTTGCGATACTGGGGCTCGGGACCGTGGGTTCCGGTGTCCTCGAGGTGATCGAGAAAAATTCAGACGCCATATCCCAAAGCGCAGCGCAGGAGATACGGGTCAAGCACATTCTGGCCCGGAGAGATTACCCCGGAGCTCCCTACGAAAAACTGGTGACGAAAGATTTTTCAGTGATTGAAAACGATCCGGACGTCCGAGTCGTCGTAGAGACAATCGGTGGAATCGACGCAGCTTATGAATATACGAAGCGAAGCCTGCTAAAGGGAAAAAGCGTTGTCACGGCGAACAAAGAGCTCGTCGCCACCCACGGCTACGAACTGATGCAGCTTGCCAGAGAAAACGGCGTTAATTACTTGTTCGAGGCCAGTGTCGGTGGCGGCATTCCAATTATCCGCCCCCTTTCCCAGTGCCTCGCCGCCAACAAAATCAAGGAAATCTACGGTATCCTCAACGGAACGACGAACTACATTCTCACGGAAATGATAAAAAACGGCCTGTCCTTTGAAACGGCCCTCAAAGACGCACAGGAGAAGGGGTATGCCGAAGCCAACCCCGACGCCGACGTGAAAGGATTTGACGTCTGCCGGAAAATCTGCATTCTCTCGGCCCTTAGCTTCGGGCGGCACGTCTATCCCCATCAGGTGAAAACAGAGGGCATCGAGTCCGTCACCCTTGCCGATATCGGTTTTGCCGGGAAACTCGGCTGCCGCGTTAAGCTCCTCGGACGGGCCATTCACAGGGAGGACGGGAAAATCGCCGTTTACGTCGCACCGCACCTCGTCCATGACGATAACCTCATCGCCAGCGTCGAGGGCGTCATGAACGGCATTATCGTGCGCGGAAACGCCATCGGCGACGTGATGTTCTACGGAGCCGGCGCCGGCAAACTGCCCACGGCCAGCGCCGTGGTGGCGGACGTTATCGACGCCGCCAAACACATCAGTGCCCGTAAGTGGCTCAGCTGGGAAGACGGGGCCGACGAGATTATTTACGACAGCGCCCTTCTGGAAAACTCGTGGTATGTGCGCACCACGGCCAAAAAAGAGGAGATTGCCGCGGGATTCGGGGACGTTCAGCTCATCGAGGGCGAGGGCGAGAAGATTTTCGTCACGCCGTCTATGAACCGGTATGACCTTGAGGATAAGCTGGGCGGTATGAGTGTTTCTGCGGCTTTTCGCATTCTGCAGTAGCAGTTTTTAAGGCGCTTGCGGCTTTTCTATATTCGTTCCGAACGGTCGGAACACTGGAGGATTGAACATGGCGTTAATTGTACAAAAATTCGGAGGCAGCTCAGTTGCCGATACAGAGAGGATTTTTCGTGTCGCCAGTATTATTGCCGATACGTACAGCCAAGGTAACGACGTTGTCGTCGTCCTCTCGGCTCAGGGTGACACAACGGACGATCTCATCGCAAAAGCCGCTGAGATAAACGAGCGCCCCTCAAAGAGGGAAATGGATATGCTCCTGTCAACCGGTGAGCAGATATCCATCTCTCTTATGGCAATGGCACTGGAAAAGATGAATTATCCTGTCGTCTCCCTAACTGGATGGCAAATCAGACTCGAGACAAACACCGATTACGGTAACGCCCGCATCAAGCGGGTGGGCGTGGAGCGCATCCGTCAGGAGCTGGACAAAAGGCGCATCGTCCTTGTGGCTGGCTTTCAGGGGATTAACCGTTTAGGTGACATAACAACCCTTGGCCGCGGCGGCTCCGACTCAACGGCCGTTGCCATCGCCGCCACGCTTCACGCCGACCTCTGCCAGATTTTCACCGACGTGGAAGGGGTCTACACGGCGGACCCGCGCAAGATTCCGGGGGCGCGGAAACTCGATGAAATTACTTACGACGAGATGCTCGAACTGGCTTCTCTCGGCGCGCAGGTTCTGCATAACAGATCAGTTGAAATGGCCAAGCGGTACGGCGTTCAGATTGAAGTGCTCTCCAGCTTCAACCGGGTGCCCGGCACGGTGGTCAAGGAGGTTGTCAAGGTGGAAAAAACGAAAATCAGCGGCGTTGCGAAGGATACGGATGTGGCGCGCATCGCCTTACTGGGCGTAAAGGACGAACCGGGCGTGGCCTTTAAGGTGTTCCGGTGCCTCGCCAACGCGAAAATCAACGTGGATATTATCGTGCAGTCCTACGGGCGCAACGGCCGGCAGGATATCGGCTTCACCGTCGCCAAGAAAGACATGGAGGCGGCGGAGAAAGCCCTGCGGGATGTGCAGGGGTTCTTAGAGTTTGAGGATCTCCGTGTTTCTGACAACGTGGCGAAAGTGAGCGTCGTAGGCGCCGGCATGATGTCCTCCTCCGGCGTGGCCTCCATGATGTTTGAGGCCCTCTCCGACGCCAAGATTAACATCGACATGATTTCCACCAGTGAAATTAAAGTCTCTGTTCTCATCGACGCCGCCGACGCCGACCGCGCCGTGCAGGCCATTCACGCCAAGTTCTTCGGTTAATCGGTAACACACGCAAAATACAAGCCTCCCTCCGCACAGTGCGGAGGGAGGCTTTTTGCCTGTTAAGCGCCCCATTTTGCCGCGCGGCGCGGCCAGTGCGCAAGGTGCCGCATCAGCCGGCACATGGTGAATTTCCCTGTGCAGGGCGGCGGGAGGGAAAGGGGCGCGGCTATATCACGGGGACGCAAAGGGGATTGCGGGGGCATAAGGGGATAGACTGCCGCAGCAGTACGGTTATCGCAAAGCCGAGTTATTTTCCTGGCACAACCCGGTCTAAAAAGCCGAATATGGTGGCGACGCTCTCATCGTCGGCATAGCCCGGGTCGGCATGGGTGAGCGTTTCGCTGATGTCCAGCACAGACCGGTCCGGCCCGCAGAGGGCGCAGATTTTCTCGTAAAGCTCCGTGGCCTGCTGGTAGGGGATGACGGGGTCGTGCCGCCCGTGTTGGATGAGGATGGGCGGTATATCCCGGTGGACAAGGTGGATGGGGCTCACGAAATGCATGAGGTTCGGAACGTCCTCGGCTCGTACACCGAGAAGACGGTCGATGCTCGATACATCACCCGGTGTGTATGAGCGCGGGTAGCCCGATTCGTCATACTGGGCGTGCTGGCGGAGGAAATCCGTGGGCCCGTACTGCTCCACCACAGCGACGACGCGGCTTGTCTTTGAGACAGACGCACCCTCAAAGGCGGGCTGACCGTGGGTGAAGGCGGCCACCATGGCAAGGTGCGCGCCGGCGGAGGCGCCCGTGAGGATGACGCGGCTTGAGTCAAGGTGATACGCCGCGCCATGCTCTGCAATCCATCGCAGGAGGGCTTTGACGTCAAACACGTTCTCAGGGTACTTTATGTCCGGCATCAGGCGGTATCCTACCGCCACCACGGCGTAGCCACGCCCAAGACCCGGCATGAAGGGGAGAATCTGTCCGTCGCTCTTGCGGCCGAACTCCCATCCGCCGCCGTGGAGAAAGAGGACGGCGGGGAAGGGGCCGTCCCCTTCGTCGGGGAGATAGATGTCCACCTTCTGCCGGTCTGCCGGCCCGTAGGGGACGTCGAGGTATTTGCGGGTGATGTTCTCCGCTTCGATGGAGTAGGTTGAAAAGCGGCCGAGCATCTTCTGCGTCTCGGCGGCGGGTAAAATCTTGATATCAGACATGGCGGTCCTCCTTTGTATGCTGAGGTAGCTCCATTATAGCCGGATTTAGTGAGCAATGGAAGAGCCGGCCCGTTAAGCCGACTGCTGAAGGCCGCCGCTTTTAACCATGTTCTTAAACTTCACAAGGTCATTTTTCACGATGCAGCCCGTCAGTCCCAAGAGGGCCACATAGAGGGCTGCGGTGAGGGTGAGGTGGAGGGCCAGGGACGCGCTGGTGTTCATAAGCGGCAGGCCCACAAAGCGCAGAAGGAGGATTGTGATGTTCACCGCCCCCACGGCGGATAAAAACCCCATCAGAATCTTCCTAAGGGGCAGGCGAATCCGCGTCACCACGCTTAAGCGGTGGATGCTCAGGGAGAAGTTAAACAGCTCTGCAAAGTAAATGACGAAGATGTATCCGGCCATAGCAAAGCGGGGCAGCAGGAAGTAGACGAAAAAGACGCTGAGGATGGAGTCGATAATATTAAACTTCATGGAGTGTAAATGCTGGCCGAGACCACGGAGCATGCCATCTGTGATGCCGTCCATGAAGTACGCCGGCAGCAGGAAACTGAGGATGCGTATGTACCGCCCCACGTCGGCATTGCTGTAAATGGTCATCCCCAGCGTGTCTGCAAAGACGAACACGGCAACGGTGATGATGGTAGCAAACAGCAGGCAGAAGTACAGCACGCGGCTGACGATTCTGGAAATCTCCGCTTTGCGGTTGGCCACCTGCGCGGCGGTCAGTTCAGGGACCAGCAGCTCCGCAAGGGAATAAAACAAAGCAGAGGGGAAGGTGATGACGGGGAAGACCATCCCCTGAATGATGCCGTAATCAGTAAGCGCCTTTTCCGCGGAGGCGCCGGACTTCTTAAATCCCCGGGGGACCAACAGGTTTTCTAGCGTGGACAGGGCCGAGCGGGCGTAGGCGGAGAGGGCCAGGGGCACGGCGATGCCCAGAAGCCGCTTCATAACGCCCTTTCCGCTTGCCTTGCGGGAGTTATACCGCCGCCGGTCGAACACGTAGAGTACATACAGCATGAGAAAGGACGCAATTTCCCCCACTACGCCGCCGGCGACGACGATGGCGCAGGCAGTCTCAAGGGTGTACCCCGTGGACACCGTCAGAGCCACCACAACGACACCGATGCGAATCAGCTGCTCGGCGATTGATACCGCCGCCGATTTAATCACCCGCGTCACCGCCGTAAAATAGCCCGCGAGAACGGCGGACAGGGCAAAGCAGGGCAGGCTCAGGGCGAGAATCCGCAGGGAGAGGATGGTGCGCTCGTCATGAATCCACTGTGTGCCAATGGTCTCAGCGCCGAAATAGAGGGCGAGCATCGCCACGATACCGAATCCCAGAGCGTAGAGCATTCCGTTTCGAACGGCGGTTTTAATCCCCGCGGCGTTCCCGCGTCCCAGCTCTTCGGAAACGAGGCGTGTGGTGGCAAAGCGGATGCCGGAGATGGAAAAGGTCGCGGCCAGTGCGCTGACGGACATAATCAGTTGGAAAAGGCCGATGCCGGCAGGCCCGATTTTTTTCGACAGCCAGACCTGAAACATCATGCCAACGGAACGCATCAAAAGGGACGTTAAGGTAAGTAGTGCCGTGTTAAAAAGGACCTTACGTCCGCGACTCATAATCATACCTCCAGATTGGCCAAGTAGTATAACTATATGCGACGGAGGCACCATCTTGTCTTAAAGTTTTTCGGCCTCGTTCGACGCCGTAACGCCAAAAAGGGCCACTAAACGGGCGGCGGGAAAAATGATAAGTCAGACATTGGAAAATTTTTCTTTTCCCTCTTTACATTACCAAGATGTTATGTTATAATAAACGTAACAAACGTATCATACGTTTAATACTTGATGCTCACTTCAAGTCCTCCGGGCACCATCATCGTTTCGCTCACGCCAAGCGACACTGTGATGTGCCCCCCAAAACGGGCAAGACCCGCGGGTGAAGCGCACACCCGCGGGTCTTGTTTTATGTGTTTTGCGCGTTACTCGGCTGCGTCTGGCTCATCGGAGCTTGCAACTGAAACGGCGGGGGAGGGCTCGCCTTCAGCTTTCTCCTCTGAAGGCTTACCGAGGAACTCCGGAAGGTTCAGTCCCGCCATGTTCAGCAGATCATTAATCGGGGGGAGGGACTTAAACAGGCCGGAAACAAAGTTTGCGGTGCTGGAAGTATTGTTCTGGCCGCCCATGCCGTCCCACACAGTGACCTTGTCGATCTTGAGGTTCTTGACGGCTTCCACCTGAATCTTAACGAGGTCTTCAATCTTGTCGGCGATGAGCAGACGGATTGCGTCGGCCGGGTTACCGCCGGCAGCCTGCACGATTTTGGCAAGGCCCGCCGCCTGACGGGTGAGGATTTCCTCCATACCGCGGCTTTCGGCTTCCATTTTGGCGAAAATCGCGTCGGCCTCGCCGCGTGCCCTGATGCGCGTGCGCTCGGCTTCGGCTTCAGCTTCGATTCTCTGCTGTGTTTTATCGATTTCCGCTTTGACGAGAACGTCTGCCTCGAGGGTGGCGCGTTCACGGGCGGCGCGAGCCTGCTCCGCATCACGCTCAGCGTCATAAGCTTCGGACAGGGCGCGGGCCGAGGCGATTTTCTCAGCCGCCACAGCGCGGCGCTTGGCCTCGGCTTCAAGCTCACGGCGCGTTGCGTCAGAGGCGGCGACTTTCGCCTTGGCGTCGTTTTCGCCCTGAATGGCCTCCGAATCAGCCAGAGCCACGTGGATGCGCCGGTCGCGGTTGGCGTTGGCTTCACCGATGGCGCCGGCCCGGTCGGCTTCGGCCACGGAGATTTTCGCGTCGTTAATGGCTTTTGCCGCCGCTTCACGGCCGAGGGCCTGGATGTAACCGGACTCGTCGGTGATGTCGGTGACGTTGACGTTAATCAGACGCAGGCCGATTTTCTTCAGCTCCGTCTCTACGTTGCCGGAGACGGCTTCGAGGAACTTGTCACGGTCGGTGTTAATTTCCTCGATGTCCATCGTGGCGATGACGAGGCGCAGCTGACCGAAAATGATGTCCTTCGCCAGCTCCTGAATCTCCTGAAGATGCAGGCCCAGTAGGCGCTCGGCGGCGTTCTGCATGATGCCCGGTTCCGTGGAGATGCCCACGGTAAAGCGGGAAGGAACGTCAATGCGGATGTTCTGGCGGGAAAGGGCGTTCGTGAGATCTACGCTGATGGAGATGGGCGTCAGGTCCAGGTATGCGTACGCCTGAATCACCGGCCAGACGAAAGCTGCGCCGCCGTGTATGCACTTCGCGGAACGGGAGGTGCCGTCGGCATTCGTGCCGACTTTACCGTAGATGACCATAATCTTATCCGAGGGGCATTTGCGGTAGCGGGAGAGGATAAGGATTAAGGTCGAGAGGATGACGACGGCAAAGACGACGAAGTAGATAATGATTTCTGGCATTATTTCACCCCTTATTTAATTGATGCCGCTGCCGACTTCTTCTGCTTGGGCAACGAGCAGTGTATTTTCATCGGCGACGCCGACGATTTCCACGAGAGTTCCGGTACGCAGGGGAGTTTCCTCGTCCGTCACGGCGGAGAGTTCGCTGTACCGCTCCTGAAAGACGATGTGTACTTTCCCGGCGCCGTTGCGGGAGGCGGGAATGGTGATATACACCGTGGCGGTTTTGCCGACGGCGTTGCGGAGGTTAAGGTTGCCCGCCGACTGCAGGCGCGCCGTGTACTTAAAGAGGAGCGCCACTGCGTAAAGCGCCACCGCACCGGCGATAAAGGCGCACACCACCGCAAGAAAGGCGGAATCAATCAGCCCGGCCGCGGCGATGCCCGCCCAGCCGCCTACGGCGAAAAACGCCAGGATACCCCGCAGGCTGAAGAGGGCCAGTCCGCTGCTACCGGCTCCTGCGTCGGCGTCAACGGAATCGGGGATACCGTCCCCGTCCAAATCGAGCCCCGCGGCCGCGTCAACGTCCACGTCAATGTCAACATCCACGTCCACGTCGACATCCACGTCCGCGCCGGCATCCGCAGAGGAGTCGGCATCGTTTTCCCCCAGGCCGAAGAGGACGAGCAGGGTTTGGAGTATGAGGATAATGGTTGCCGGGAATGCCACGTAGGCAAAAGCCCGTTGAATCTGGCTCAGAGACTCCCACCAGAGGGCCAATCGTATTCCTCCTTTCATCTTATCAGGGTCAAAATAGGCAAATTCGACTAAAAGCGCAAAAAATTAACAGGAGGGCTTTGAAAAACAGGCCGGGCGGAAAGACTCAATGCGCCCGGCCGTTATTTTGCGTATGTCCGAACGATGGCGTTTCGGGCAAGTATGGGATTTATTCCACTGTGACGGATTTGGCGAGGTTTCGGGGCTTGTCGATGCTGCAGCCGCGGGAGAGGGCCACATAGTAGGCAAACAGCTGCATGGGGACAACGGCCAGAGACGGCAGAATCATCTCATGGGCGTCTGGAATGGTGATGACGTTGTCCGAGACGTGGCTTATCTGCTCCTCGGCGGACTGGGTGGTGAGGGTGAGGATTTCCGCCCCGCGGGAGCGCACCTCCACAATATTGCTCACCGTTTTTTCAAGAAGCTGCACATAGGAAGCCATGGCGATGACGAGGGTTCCGTCCTCAATGAGGGAGATGGTGCCGTGCTTCAGCTCCCCGGCGGCGTAGGCGTCCGAGTGGATGTAGGAGATCTCCTTCAGCTTCAGTGACGCTTCAAGGGTGAGGGCGTAGTCGATGTTGCGCCCGATGAAGAAGATGTTGTCTTTATTGAAGTAGAGGGAGGCGAGGTACTGGATGTGTTCCTTGTTTTTGAGGATTTCCTCCACCTTTTCCGGCAGCATCTGAAGCGCCGCCACAAGCTCGCTGTAGCTCTCGTCGGAAATGATGCCGAGCCGCTCGGCGAAATAGAGGGTGAGGAGATAGGTCACCGCCAGCTGGGTGCTGTAGGCCTTCGTGGTGGCGACGGCGATTTCCGGGCCCGCCCACGTGTAGACGCAGTAGTCGGATTCGTTTGCGATGGTGCTGCCCATGACGTTCACGATGGAGAGCACCTTTGCGCCGAGGCGCCTGGCCTCCCGCATGGCGGCGATGGTGTCCGCCGTTTCACCCGACTGGCTGATGCAGATAACGAGGGTGTCCTCACCCACGAGAGGGGAGGCGTAACGGAACTCCGAGGCCAGCGCCGTCTCCACAGGGATGCGCAGCATCTTCTCCATGTTGTACTTGGCGACGACGCCCACGAGATACGCCGAGCCGCAGCCGACGATGTAGATTTTTCTGAGGCCTTTTATGTACTCAGGGGAGAAATCAATCCCGTCAAGCACGACGCGCCCGCCCCGCAGGCGGGGGGTGATGGTTTTCCGAATCGCCTCGGGCTGCTCCATGATTTCCTTGAACATGAAGTGCTCGTACCCGCCCTTTTCGGCGGCGGAGATGTCCCAATCGATGTGAGTCGTCTTCTTCTTGACTTCCACGAGGTCGCGGCTGTAGACTTTGACTTCGCCCTTCGTGAGGGTGGCGATTTCCCCGTCCTCAAGGTAGATGACGTCCCGCGTGTGGCGGATGAGGGCTGTGACGTCCGAGGCAAGGAAGTTCTCACCCTCTCCGATGCCGAGGATGAGGGGGCTTTCCTTCCGCACGGCCACGACCGTGTCGGGGCAGTCCTCGCAGAGGATGCCGAGGGCGTAGGAACCCTCCATCCGCAGGGCGGCTTCCGAGACGGCCTTGAGAAGATCCCCTTCGTAGAAGTAGGAGATGAGGTTTACGGCCACTTCCGTGTCCGTTTCAGACTTAAACGTGACGCCTTTCGCCGCGAGCATCTCCCGCAGCTGGGCGTAGTTTTCGATGATGCCGTTGTGGACGACGGCGATTTTTCCGCCGTCACTTAAATGCGGGTGGGCATTTTCGTCCGACGGGCGGCCGTGGGTCGCCCAGCGGGTGTGTCCGAGGCCGACTGAACCGGTGAGCGCGTCACCGTTGCAGACCATTTCGTTTAAATGGTCCACGTACCCTTTCGTTTTACAGAGCGTGAGGCCCTCATCAGAGCAGACGACGATGCCTGCCGAGTCGTATCCTCTGTATTCGAGCCTTTTGAGCCCTTCCAGCATAATCGGGGCAGCCTGCCGGCTTCCGACATAACCAACAATACCGCACATGAATAAATTGTCCTCCTATAGATAGACGGGGCCCGTTTATGACGCGTGGGCGAATAAACAGGCCCTTTGATGAAATCGGCGCTTATAGTAAGCTCACGATGCGCGACACCGCCTCGTGGGTGGCGTCCACGTCGCCGAAGGCGGTAACGCGGATGAAGCCTTCGCCCGAGGGGCCGAATCCGGCGCCGGGGGTGGTGACCACGCAGGCCTTCTTGAGAAGCAGGTCGAAGAAGTCCCAAGAGGGCATGCCGCCGGGCGTTCTGACCCAGATATACGGAGCGTTCTCGCCGCCATAAACGGTGAGGCCCGCTTTAGCAAAACCTTCCCGAATGATTCTAGCGTTATTTAAATAGTAGTCAATGGTTTCTTTTACCTGCCGGCGGCCTTCCTCAGAGTAAACGGCCTCTGCGGCGCGCTGAACCACGTAGGGCACGCCGTTAAATTTCGTGTTCTGGCGGCGCTGCCAGAGGGAGAGGAGAGAGACGCCGCCCCGCTCTAAGGCCTTGGGAATCACGGTGTAGGCGCAGCGAGTTCCCGTAAAGCCCGCCGTTTTGGAGAAGCTGCGGAACTCGATGGCGCAGGTCTCCGCACCGGGGATTTCAAAAATGCTGTGGGGGACGCTCTCATCCGTGATGAAAGCCTCGTAGGCCGAGTCAAAGAGAATGACGCTGCCGTGGCGATTGGCGTAATCCACCCAAACTTTCAGTTGCTCTTTCGTGGCGGCAGTGCCGGTGGGGTTATTGGGGGAGCAGAAGTAGATAATGTCCGGCACCTGCTCCGGCAGGTCGGGGAAGAAGCCGTTTTCTTCCGTACAGGGGAGATAGACGAGGTTGGACCAGCGTCCGTCCGGCCCCACTTCGCCGGCGCGGCCGGCCATGGCGTTGGTGTCCACATAGACGGGGTAGACTGGGTCACACACGGCCACAACATTATCGACGGAGAAAATATCTCCAATGTTCCCACAGTCGCTCTTGGCCCCGTCGGAGATGTTGATTTCGTCGGGGGTGATGTCAATGCCCCGGGCCTTGTAATCGTGCTGGCAGATAGCTTCCTTGAGGAAATCGTACCCGCTGGAGTCGTCCACATAGCCGCGGAAAGTCTCCTTGCGGCTCATTTCGTCGGTGGCCTTGTGCATCGCGTCGATAACCGCCGGCGCGAGGGGCTGGGTGACGTCACCGATTCCGAGGCGGATGAGAGGCATGGGGGGATTTGTCTGCTGAAAAGCCTTCACGCGGCGGCCAATCTCCGGGAAGAGGTAGCCTCCGGGTAGCTTCAGAAAATTCTCGTTGACTTTGACCATTGGATGACACTCCTTAAACTCAGTATAAGTGCCGCAAAAGCGGAAAATGAATGAAAAAACACGAAAAGGTTAGGCGGGGTAGTCCCCTTCAAAGACGAGGACGGCAGGGCCCGTCATAAAAACGTGGTTTGTCTTCTCGTCCCATTCAATCTCCAGTTCTCCGCCGAGGAGAATGACCTTTGCCTGCCGCTTCGCACGGCCGTTTAACACCGCGGCAACGACGCTGGCGCAGGCCCCTGTCCCACAGGCGAGAGTTTCGCCGCTGCCCCGCTCCCAGACGCGCATTTTCAGCGTTTGGTGGTCCACCACTTCGATAAACTCGATGTTCGCCCGCTCGGGAAACAGCGGGTGGTTCTCCAGCGGGGGGCCGACTTTTTCAATGTCGATTTTCGACACATCCTCCACGAAGGTGACGGCGTGGGGGTTTCCCATGTTCACGCAGGTCATCTCGTATGTGACGCCCTGAGACTCAACGGGCTGGGCGATAAACTGCTCAAGGGGGCTGCTTACGGGGATATCAGAGGATTTCAGGCGCGGCTGTCCCATATCCACCCGCACCGTCTCCACTTTACCGTCCGACACATTCAGCGTGAGCGTCTTGATGCCGGAGAGGGTCTCCACGGTGAGAACCGTTTTGTCGGTGAGGCCTTTGTCGTAGACGTATTTTCCGAACAGGCGGATGCCGTTGCCGCACATGCCGGCCTCGGAGCCATCCAGAGAGTTGAACATCCGCATTTTAAAGTCGGCTTTGTCCGACGGGCAGACGAGGATAATCCCGTCGCCCCCCACGCCGAAATGGCGGTCAGACATTTTCACGCAGAGGGAGGCAGGGTCTTTTATTTCATTTTCGAGGCAGTCAATGAGGATGTAGTCATTGCCGGCCCCGTGCATTTTCGAAAATTTCATGGTGGCCTCCTATTCTATCTCGCCGCCCACGGGGATGGGGTAATACTCCGAGAAACAGCCGGTGCAGAAGGAGCATTTTGAGTTGGGGGCGATGGCCTCGAGGGCGTCAATGCTGAGGAACCCGAGGCTGTCCGCCCCGATGAGTTCCCGCATTTCCTCTGTGGAGTGGTTGCAGGCAAACAGTTCGTTTTTGGATGGGATATCCGTTCCGAAATAGCAGGGGCCCACGAATTTCGGCGCCGAGGAGAGCATGTGCACTTCCGTTGCACCGGCGTTGCGCAGAAGGCGGATAATCTGGCCTGCGGTGGTGCCTCGCACCACGGAGTCGTCGATGAGAATGACCCGCTTTCCGGAAATAGTGGCCCGCAGGGGGTTAAGTTTCAGCTGCACGGCCAGTTCGCGGCTGTGTTGGTCGGGCGTAATGAACGTGCGGCCCACGTAGCGGTTTTTGATGAAACCGTCGGCGAAGGGGATGCCGGAGGCCTTTGCGTACCCTTCCGCGGCGATGAGCCCCGAGTCAGGTACCCCCACCACCACGTCCGCGTCGATGGGGTGCTCCTTCGCAAGGATTGCGCCCAGAAGCATGCGCGCGCTGTGGACGCTCTGCCCGTCGATGACACTGTCTGGGCGGGCAAAGTAAATGTGCTCAAAGATGCACAGGCTGGATTTATCCGCCTGCGGCCCCTGGATGCTGTGGACCTTACCGTCGCACACCCAGACCACTTCTCCCGGCTCAATGTCCCGCTCGAACACAGCGTCAACGCTGTCCAGAGCGCAGCTTTCTGAGGCGAATACAATGGCGTCGCCCCGCCGGCCCATGCAGAGGGGGCGAAAGCCCCAGGGGTCCCGGGCGGCGATGAGCTTGCGGGAGGACATCACCACGAGGGAAAAGGCGCCGCGCAGGTGCTCCATGGCGTGCAGAACGGCCTGTTCCACGCTGTTGCAGCGCAATCTCTCCTGAGCGATGATGTAGGCAATAACTTCGGAATCGGTTGTTGTATGGAAAATGGCGCCTTTGTATTCGTATTCACGACGCAGGGCCATAGTGTTTACGAGGTTTCCGTTATGTGCAACGGCCAGAGAGCCTTTGACGTAGTTAAGGGTGAGGGGCTGGGCGTTTTCCCGGCGGGACTCGCCCGTTGTGGCGTATCGGACATGGCCGATGGCCATGGTGCCCCCGAGTTTTTCGAGGATGGGCTCGGAAAATACGTCGCCCACGAGGCCGGAGTCCTTGTAGCAGGAGAGTTCGAGGTTATTCACCGCTGCAATCCCACACTGCTCCTGCCCGCGATGCTGCAGGGCGTAAAGGCCGTAATAGACGTTTCGGGCGCAGTCTCCGGCCGGATCATAAATACCGAAAATACCGCATTCTTCGTGGATGGACATGGGAAGACTCCTTTTGGTTTGGTGAGGCCGGCACGGGATGAAAGGCTCATAACCCCGCGGCGTCGGGACATACTACAAATTAATTCTGGGCGCATCGGGCGCGCCATAAAAGGGTTACGGAGGTTTCGCTTTGGCGATTTCAATAGTCAGAACACTGATTCTGTATGTATCTATCATAACGTCCATGCGCATCATGGGCAAACGGCAAATCGGAGAGCTTGAGCCTGCGGAACTTGTTGTGGCCGTTTTAATCTCCGAACTGGCGGCGCAGCCGCTGCAGGACATCGGAACGCCCCTCATTTACGGGCTCGTTCCCGCGGCGACCCTCGTTATCTGCGAGCTGCTCGTCTCCTTTGGCATCGTAAAGAGCGTTAAGTTTCGGGCGTTTATCTGCGGAAAACCCAGCGTAATCATAAAAGACGGGCAAATCATCCAGCAGGAGATGAAGAAGAGCCGCCTGACGGTGGACGAGCTGGCGGAGCAGCTGCGGAAAAAGGGCGTCCTCGACTACAGCGCCGTAAGATACGCCATCCTCGAGACGGACGGGAAAATCACGCCGGTCTTATCCACCATGCACCAGCCCGTCACACCGAAGGACATGCAGCTTGCGGTGGACGAAATCGGCTATCCCGTTATCGTCATTAACGAAGGGCGTGTTATCGAAAAGAATCTGCAGTATCTGGGCCTGACACCCAAGTGGCTCGAGCAGCAGCTACACGCCCGGAATATCACTTCACCCGAGGATGTCTACGTCCTCACCGTTGACGATTTCGGCCGCATTTATTATGCGCTAAAGGAGGCAACATGAAAAAGGAGCTCGTCGCCGTCGTCGTTCTTGTCCTGATGCTCATCGCATCTATCTGCAACTACAAGTACATTGAAGGCATCACAGAGGAGGTTCTTTCCCTTGTGGACCGCTCTCTTGAGGAGGGGGAAAGGGGCAACTGGGACGATGCCCGCCGCCACGGGGAGGAAGCGGCGAAGCTCTGGGAGAGCTACGACGGGTACACCCACATCTTCCTGCGCCATTCGGAAATCGTGGACGCTGACGCTGTGCTGTATCACTTCATAGAGCAGATATACAGCCAAAACATCAGCACCGCGAAAGCGGCGCGGGAGGCGGCGCGGGCGCGGCTGGAGCACCTCGTGCAGGTTGAAAAGCTCCGGCCGGGCAGTATTTTTTAAGTGTGGTTATTGAGCAGTCTGTTCAGCTCCTGCATGAAGGTATTGAGGTCTTTAAACTGCCTGTAGACAGAGGCGAAGCGCACGTAAGCCACTTCGTCTAAGGCTTTGAGTTTGTTCATCGCCATTTCGCCGATGACGGTGGAGTCCACTTCCCGCTCGAGGGAGTTTTGAATCTCCTGCTCGATTTCGTCCACAGCCTGCTGCAGATCCGAGAGGGGGACGGGGCGCTTTTCGCACGCCCGAAGCATACCGTTTAGGATTTTCATTTTGTCAAAGGTCTGCCGGCTTCCGTCTTTTTTAATGACGATGAGGGGGACGCGCTCCATTATTTCATACGTCGTGAAGCGTTTCTGGCAGGAGAGACACTCACGGCGGCGACGGATCGTTGCACCTTCTTCGGCGGGACGCGAGTCGATGACACGGCTTTCAGTGTAACCGCAAAACGGGCATTTCATAACGGAGCCTCCGATCGTTCGTATTAAAATGAATGGTCAAGCGGAGTTTCCTTCATTATACCATAGACTACCACTTCTGTACACTAAAAAAGTAGCGGCACATAACGAAACGTTATGTGCCGTCCAGGCCTATTTTTTACATATT
>DUPW01000041.1 GCA_012838125.1 Papillibacter sp. | reverse complement strand
TCGAAACGAGACACGCTCGGGAGCATAGCTCAGCTGGGAGAGCACATGCCTTACAAGCATGGGGTCACAGGTTCGAGCCCGTTCTGGGTCGCTTACAGGGCGCTTAACAAAGTGCCCAATATGCCTCTGTAGCTCAGTTGGTAGAGCAGAGGACTGAAAATCCTCGTGTCGTTGGTTCGATTCCGACCGGAGGCACCACGCGCAGTTAATTAAATAATGACATGCGCGATATGCGGGCGTAGCTCATCTGGTAGAGCGCCACCTTGCCAAGGTGGAGGTAGCGAGTTCGAGCCTCGTCGCCCGCTCCAAAAACAGAAGAGGCAGTTTTGGCCTCTTCTGTTATAAGGCGACATAGCCAAGTGGTAAGGCAAGGCTCTGCAAAAGCCTCATTCCCCAGTTCAAATCTGGGTGTCGCCTCTTTCTTTTACGAAGTCAATCGGCTTCGTTTCTTTATCCCACAACCGTTTTCCGAAAAGTCAACACACGATATGCGGGCGTAGCTCATCTGGTAGAGCGCCACCTTGCCAAGGTGGAGGTAGCGAGTTCGAGCCTCGTCGCCCGCTCTTCACTAAGAGGCGTTTTAAGCCTCTTTTGTTTTTTTATCCGCCGGTTTCATCGGCGTGGCGCTGGGCGGAAAAGGGATGATTTGGCTTTTCCCGATGAAAACGCGCGCTTTTAAAGCGCCGTTGTGGCTTATGCAGTCAGTCTATCCAACAACGCAGTTGTCGGCGGGCAGTTTTTGTACGTCCGTTAGAATTGACAAATCTGAGCCACTCTTTTATGATAATGAGAGAAAGTGAGGGCTCAAAATGAATATTTGGCACGACATACGCCCCGGACGCATCAAGGCCGAGGATTTTTATGCCGTTATCGAAATTTCAAAAGGATCTAAAAACAAGTACGAAATCGACAAGGAGACCGGCCTTTTAATGCTCGACCGCGTTCTCTACACTTCCACCACATACCCCGCCAACTATGGATTTATCCCGCGTACGTGGGGCGACGACAAGGACCCTCTAGACGTCCTCGTCATGTGCACCGAATCCATCACCCCCATGACGCTAGTGCGCTGTTTCCCCATCGGCGCCCTCAAGATGATTGACGGGAACGAGACGGACGAGAAAATCATCGCTCTGCCCTTCGGGGACCCCACTTACGCCAATTTTCGTGATATATGCGACCTACCGGATCACGTCTTTGCAGAGATGAAACACTTTTTCACCGTCTACAAGGCGCTGGAAAACAAAGAGACGTACGTGAACGAAATTGTCGGCCGGGAAGGGGCCATTGAGATTATCAACAAAGCCCTTGAAAGCTATATTGACATCTTTTGTCGCGGGGAATAGCATGAGAAATTATTCAGTGCGCAGCCGAAATGTGCTGCGCACTGTCATATTTCACACGCAAAACTCGCTGATAGAGTAAATAATTATTCATTCTTTAAAGTGAAAAATGATTGAAATAAAGCGTGCTATGAAGTAAAATAATGTATATTGTTTATCAATATCGGAATAAAGGAGAAAGCACGTTGAAGAAGACATTTGTAACACTTGAGCAGCTAGAGAAAATCACCGAGCAGTATCCCACACCCTTTCATCTCTACGATGAAAAAGGTATCCGCGAGAATGCGCGGCGGCTGAAACGTGCTTTTTCATGGAATAAAGGCTTTAAGGAATTCTTCGCCGTGAAGGCGACGCCGAACCCCACCATCCTCAAGATTCTGCACGAAGAGGGCTGCGGAACGGACTGCAGTTCCTATACAGAGCTGCTTTTAAGCGAAAAATGCGGCATCGTGGGGGAGGAGATTATGTTCTCCTCCAACGCCACGCCCACGGAAGAATTTGCCAAAGCCCTTGAGCTGGGGGCCACCATTAACCTCGACGATATCACCCACATTGACGTTCTGGAGGAGCTGGGCACCGTTCCGGAGGTCATCTCCTGCAGATATAACCCCGGCGGCACCTTCAGCATCTCAAACGACATCATGGATAACCCCGGCGAGGCCAAATACGGCATGACCCGGGAGCAGATTGCGGAGGCTTTCAGGCGGCTTAAGGCTCTCGGCGTGAAGCAGTTTGGCATCCACGCCTTCCTCGCCAGCAACACCCTGACGAACGACTATTACCCCATGTTGGCGTCCGTTCTCTTTGAGCTGGCGGTGGACATGTGGCGGGAGACGGGGGCGGATATCCGCTTTATCAACCTCTCCGGCGGCATCGGCATCCCGTACCTCCCGGACCAGAAGGAAAACGACATCATGCTCATCGGCGAAGGGGTCAGAAAGGCCTATGAAGATGTATTTTCACCTGCGGGCATGACGGACGTTGCCATCTACACGGAGCTGGGCCGCTATATGCTGGGCCCCTACGGCTGCCTTGTGTCCCGGGCCATTCGGGAAAAGCGTATTTACAAGAACTATATCGGCCTTGACGCCTGTGCCTGCGACCTCATGCGCCCGGCCATGTACGGTTCATATCACCACATCACCGTGATGGGCAAGGAAAACGCACCCCACGACCACAAGTACGACATCACCGGCTCCCTGTGCGAAAACAACGACAAATTCGCTGTGGACCGCATTCTCCCTAAAATCGACATTGGCGATCTCATCGTCATCCACGATACAGGCGCACACGGCCACGCCATGGGCTATAATTATAACGGAAAGCTCCGTTCGGCGGAGATTCTGCTGCGGGAGGACGGGAGCACAAAGCTCATCCGACGGGCAGAGACTCCGGAGGACTACTTTGCCACGATGATTTTCGATTGATTATGATTTGAGGATGAGAGACAATGTCTAAAAAACGTATCGTCGTGAAGGTCGGCACCTCCACGATCTGTCACGGCGGAAGAGGGCTTCACTTTCGCAGTATCGACAATCTCGCCCGCACGTTAACGGATATCAAAAACGCGGGGCACGAGGTGATACTCGTCAGCTCCGGCGCCATCGGCGCCGGCTGCGGAAAGCTGAACCTGTCTGAACGTCCGGTGGATATCCGGATGAAGCAGGCGGTGGCGGCCGTGGGTCAGTGCGAGCTGATGCACATTTACGACAAGATTTTCGGGGAGTACGGCGCCACGGTGGGCCAGATTCTCCTCACACGGGACGATATCGACCACCCCGGCGTCAAGCAGAACCTGCTGGGGACCTTTGAGTCCCTCATCGAGTTAGGGGTCATCCCCGTTGTCAACGAAAACGACTCGGTGTGCATCGAGGAAATCGAATCGGAGCACAAGGTGTTCGGCGATAACGACACTCTCTCTGCGGCGGTGGCCGTCCTCGTCTCGGCGGACACCCTCGTGATTCTCTCCGACATTGACGGGCTCTACAGCGGAGACCCCCGCACGGACGAAAACGCCGTTTTAATCCCCGTTGTGGAATCCCTCTGGGATGATAAGTGCTGCACCTTCGAGGCCGGCGGCGCCGGCAGCGATTTCGGTACGGGAGGCATGAGCACGAAGATTACGGCGGCCCGCATTGCCACGAAATACGGCATCGACACGATTATCTTAAACGGCGCCCACCCGCAGAGACTTTACGGCGTGCTGGACGGGGAGATTCACGGCACGCTGTTTAAGAAATGCGAGAAAGGAACGAGCGGACATGACGGACATTGAAAGACAAGGTTTGGCTGCAAAAAAAGCCGCCACCGTGCTCATGACGGCCGGAACACAGGCGAAAAACGCCGCGCTCTTTGCCATCGCGCAGGCCCTTGAAGAGAATGAGGCGCAGATTCTGGCGGCAAACGACAAAGACATGGCCCTTGCCAAGGAAAACGGCATGAAGCCGGCCCTTAAAGACCGCCTGCGGCTGGATGCCCAGCGCATCCGGGCCATGGCCGACGGGGTGCGGGAAGTGGCGGCGCTGCGTGACCCCATCGGACGCGTTGAGAACATGGAGACGCGGCCTAGCGGGATTGTCATCGGGCGCAAGACGGTACCCCTCGGGGTGATTGCCATCATCTACGAGGCGCGCCCGAACGTCACGGTGGATGCCGCCGTGCTCTGCCTGAAGGCGGGCAACGCCGTGATACTCCGGGGCGGCAAGGAGGCCTTTCACTCCAATAACGCCCTCACGAACATCATGCGTGCGGCAATCTGCGAGGCAGGTCTGCCGGAGGACAGCGTCTCCCTCGTGCAGGACACGACGCGGGAGAGTGTGAACGCCATTTTGTCCCTCACCGACTGTGTGGATGTCCTCATCCCTCGGGGCGGTGCGGGCCTGATTTCTCACGTGATTGAAAACGCGAAGGTGCCGGTGATTCAAACGGGCGTCGGCAACTGCCATGTGTACGTGGAGAAATCGGCGGATCTCGACATGGCGGCAAATATCATCTACAACGCCAAGTGCTCCCGCCCCTCCGTCTGCAACGCGGCGGAGACGCTCCTTGTGGATGAGGGTATCGCCGCGGCGTTTCTTCCGAAGGCGAAGGCGCTTTTAGACCAGAAGAACACCCAGCTGCGGGGGTGTGATAAGACGAAGGCCCTCTTAGGCGAGAGCGTCGTACCCGCCACGGAGGAGGACTACTATACGGAGTTCGGCGACTATATCCTCGCCGTGAAGGTGGTCTCCGGACTTGAGGAGGCCATTGCCCACATCAACAAGTACGGAACCGGCCACTCCGAGGCTATTGTGACGGAAAACTACTCCGCCTCGCAGCGATTCCTCAGCGAAATCGACGCTGCGGCAGTATACGTCAACGCCTCCACCCGCTTTACGGACGGCGGCGAGTTCGGGCTGGGGGCTGAAATCGGCATCTCCACCCAGAAAATGCACGCCCGCGGCCCCATGGGGCTGGAGCAGCTGACCACAACAAAGTTTATCATCTACGGAAGCGGTCAGGTGCGGTAACAGTAAAATAAGAGCGCCGCCCGGAAAAATCGGGCGGCGCTTTTTGCTTTTGTATTTTAGACTTCACGGAGAACGTCGGACATATCGTAAAGACCCGGCTTTTTCATCCTCGCCATGAACTTTGCGGCGCGGACGGCGCCGGTGGCAAAAACGTCCCGCGACTGGGCGGTGTGCTTTATCTCAATCACTTCGTCGAGACCGGCGAAGATAATCTCGTGCTCGCCCACGATGGTGCCGCCGCGGACGGCGGAGATGCCGATTTCTGTCTTCCCCCGGGGCTGACGCACGCTCTCCCGCTCGTAGACGTACTGCGCCTCATAGGGCAGGGCGGAGGCGGCGGCTTCCGCCAGCATGAGGGCCGTTCCGCTGGGTGCGTCTAGCTTGCGCCGGTGGTGCCGTTCCACGATTTCCACGTCAAACTGCTCCCCCAAAACGGCGCAGGCGCGGCGGATGAGGTCCATCATGAGGTTGATGCCCAGAGACATATTGCCGGAGCGGAAGACAGGGATTTTACCGGAAACGGCACGAATCTGCTCAAGATGCTCATCGCTGTACCCCGTTGTGCACAATACCACGGCGATGGAACGGGCGGTGGCGTATCGGAGCAGTCCGTCCAGGGCGGAGGGGTGGGAGAAGTCGACGATAACGTCTGCGTTCCCGCCGAACTCCATCGGGTCGGAGTAAACGGGGAAAGAGCTGAGCTTTTGCGCGTTTATATCAAAGCCCGCAACAACTTCGATGTCAGGGTCCCGGGAGGTGATATCCGTCACCACCCGCCCCATGTATCCGTTGCAGCCGGATATAATGAGCCTGAGCATAACGTGGTCTCCTTTATCTTTTGTTTCTTTCTAAGTCCGTAAGCTATTGGATGAGGTTGATGTTGCGCATAGCCGCCTTGAGTTTTTCGAGGTTTGCCGGCTCCATGTCGCACAGGGGCAGGCGCGGCTCGCCCACGTCCATCCCTAAAAGGTTCATAGCCGCCTTAATGGGAATGGGATTGACTTCGATAAACAGCCTATCCATCAGCTCAAGATACCGCAGCTGCATGGAGGCGCCCTTGGCGAAGTCGCCTTCGAGGCAGGCCTTCGTCATTTCCGCCATAAGGCGCGGCAGGATGTTGGCGACGACGGAGATCACGCCTTTCGCGCCGAGGGACATCATGGGGACGACTTCGTTGTCGTTGCCGCTCCAGAAGTTCAGTTCATCTCCGCAGGCGGCGATGGTGGAGGCGAGAAGGGCGAAGTTGCCGGAGGCTTCCTTCACGCCGTTGATGTTCGGGTGTTTGGAGAGCTCCCGGTATGTATCTGTCGAAAAGGTGACACCGGTGCGGGTGGGGACGTTGTAGAGGATGATGGGGAGGCTGACCCGGTCGGCAATGTAGGTGTAGTGCTTAATCAGGCCGCGCTGGGTGGCCTTATTGTAGTAGGGCGTGACCATCAGGAGGGCGTCGGCCTTTGATTTTTCCGCCTCATGGGACAGTTCCAGAGCGGCCATTGTGTCGTTACTGCCGCTGCCGGCGATGACTTTGACACGGCCGTTAACGTGTTTTACGCAGAAATCCACGGCTTCAATGTGCTCCTCCATGGACATGGTGGAGCTTTCACCGGTTGTTCCACAAATTGTGATGGCGGACGTTCCGCCTTCGATTTGGAAGTCAATCAGTTCGGCGAGCTTTTCAAAATCGATACGCCCATTACGAAACGGAGTGACAATTGCGACAGATGATCCGGTAAAGACTGGGACCTTCATAAAAATCCTCCTTAATCAATATACCCCTCGGCACAGAGGAGTTCGGCCATCAAAACGGCGCCGCCGGCCGCACCCCGCAGGGTGTTATGGCTGAGGCAGACGAATTTCACATCGTACTGCGTATCCTCACGCAGGCGACCGATTGAAACGGCCATACCGTTTTCCAGCATTCTGTCCAGTTTTGTCTGCGGGCGGTTGTCTTCTTCAAAGTAGTGCAGGAACTGTTTCGGCGCGGAGGGAAGGTCAAGCTCCTGCGCGCGGCCTTTGAAGGACGCCCATCTCTCTTTTATCACATCGAGGCCGGGTTTTTTATCGAAGGACGCGAAGACGGCGGCCATGTGTCCGTCTAACACGGGCACGCGGATGCACTGGGCCGTGATAAGGGGGCTGCTCGCCGTTTTAATCACGCCGTCTTCCACTTTGCCCCAGATTTTCAGGGGCTCGCGCTCCGATTTTTCCTCTTCGCCGCCGATGTAGGGGATGACGTTGTCGAGCATTTCCGGCCACGTGTCAAAGTTCTTGCCGGCGCCGGAAATGGCCTGATAGGTGGTAACGAGAACTTTATTAAGACCAAATTCGTCTTTCAAGGGGTGGAGAGCCGGAATATAGCTCTGAAGGGAGCAGTTTGATTTTACGGAAATAAAGCCGCGTTTCGTGCCGAGACGTTTTCTCTGGCTTTCGATAACGGCGATATGCTCCGGGTTAATCTCCGGAACCACCATGGGGACGTCCGGCGTCCAGCGGTGGGCGCTGTTGTTGGACACCACGGGGCACTCGGCTTTGGCGTACGCCTCTTCCAGCGCGGCGATTTCTTCCTTTTTCATGTCCACAGCGGAGAAGACAAAGTCCACTTCCGCAGCGATGGCCTCGATATCCTTCTCGGCGGATTTGACGACGATGTTCTTCACGCTCTCGGGAACGGCATCGGCCATCATCCAGCGGCCGGCGACGGCTTCTTCGTAGGTTTTCCCGGCCGAACGGGTGCTGGCGGCAAGGGAAACTACGTTAAACCAAGGGTGTTTATCGAGCAGCGAGACGAATCGCTGACCGACCATTCCTGTGGCGCCGATGACGCCGACTGCGTACTTTTTCATGACTGGGCCTCCTAAATTATAGATATTCGCCTAAGAGGTGAGATTGCAGGGAATTTGTGCCGAAATAAAAATTAAATCAGCGGGCTAGTCAGCCGGCTGATTTTGTAATATAATATCGAATAATCTCGGTGAAACCTATTCGACGTATATTTACAAAAGCAGACAGCCCTCCACTCCCGCCTGCAGGAGTGACAGTCGGCGAGTTATTCACCCGCAAACCAGGATTCACGATTCCGAACTCGCGAACCTTCGGCGGCCTGCCCCTTTCACGGTGTGTCATCGGGTTATCGGAATCCTCTCCACCGCTACTTATGTTGGCCGCGACCTCTGTGCTACTCTATGAGATTTATCGTATTTTAACATAGACGCCTTATCCGTGTCAATTATAAACGGCCATCCTGCGGGGCGAAAATTGCTCGCCACCCAGCGGCTTTTGCGGTATCATTACGAAACGAGAAACGAAAGGAATATCATGAAGAAAAAGGCTTTATTTTCCCGCATACTTTGTCTATTCCTTATTATATTGACGCTG
>DUPW01000040.1 GCA_012838125.1 Papillibacter sp. | reverse complement strand
GTTAGGGGCTGTGCCGCACTGCGGCACAGCCCCGTCTATATATCCTTTTAGAACGCGTAATAGTAGAAGGACGCCCCGTCTCCCACGTACATTTTCGCCGGAATGGATTTGGGAGGCTCCTGCGGAGACAGCTCGCCGGCGGCGAGCTTGAGGGCTGCTGCGTGGACTCTGTCAATCTGCGCGGGGGATAAGGGAAACGGTCCGTGGGACGGGTAGATTTCGTCGAACAAGTCCCGCATTTTCATGAGCTTTTCAAGGGTGGCGATATAAGCACCAAGATGGCGCACCTCGCCGAACATATAGATGGAGGCTTCGGAAACGGTGTCCCCCGAGACGAGAATGCGGTTTTCCCGATCCAGCAGGGCGATGCTGCCGGGCGTGTGTCCGGGGATGTGGATAACCTCCAAACAGCGGCCGCCGATGTCGATGACGTCCCCCTCCCACAGGGCGGAGACGCTGGGGTTTTTCTCCTTCGACCGCGTAACATAATACGCCATTTCCGCCGGGTGCATGTGGGCCGTTTCAAACTCGCCGTTGCCCCCGATATGGTCGCCATCGGCGTGGGTGATGACGAGCATCACCGGCTTATCGGTGAGGGCCCGGACTTTCTCCATGAGACTGCCTGACTCGCCGAAACCCGTGTCCACCAAAAGGGCCTTTTCCGTGCCGATAAACAGGTGGCAGCGCACGCCGTTATCCTCAATGCGGTATGCAGACTCGCAAATCTGTACGGTTTCAAGCGGCATGTTGTGCTCTAACATTGTCTCCCCTCCGTTTTGTTATACTTCTTTTCTTCCCTTTTAAGTATATATTAGGCTGAAAAGGGCCGCCCGGTCAAGCTTTGCTGCATAAAACGGGTGAGGAGAGGGCAAGAACGCCGGCAAACGTTCGTCTGCCGGTGTTCTTGTTCTGAGAGGTGCTCACACTCCAAAAGGAGGGATGGAGTTACTTGTTTGACTCGAGATTCAGCTTTTTCTGCGTCTCGATATGCCGCAGGGCGGACTCCGTGGCGTTATTCGGGCTGTTATCGCCGTGGAGGAGCCGATCCTTGAAGCACCGGCCGCAGAACGTGCACTGTTTTTCCTTGTCGTACCGGCAGGGCATTTGCCCGCTGCTGCCCACATACTGGATGTAGACCTTGCCGGCTTCGTCGATGCGCTGGAAGTACGGGCCGAACTTGCCCCGCATGCCCAGCACCTGCAGATAAACGGGTTTTGACACGCGCTTAAACTCCAGCGGGCAGTGCCAGTAAAACGGCGGGATGCGTACAATGGTGGGCTCGGTGATGATGTGCTGCTCCAGCTTGTCGAGGGACTCGCCAATCCAGAACTCAATCTCCGCGTCGAAGGAGCCCCAGGGATCGGTCATATCGTACCCGATGAAGCAGAGATACTCCTCCTCGGAGTGGAAGTTGGCTTCCCTGTCCACAAAGGCTTCCTTCATGTAGCAGCGGTAGCTGGAGTAGAAGCTGGAATCGGGCATACTGTCGTGCCCTCTGAAGTAGGCCTGATAGGGGGGCATGAAGTCGCCCCACTGGGTGTACTGCTTTTCAAAGACGTAAATCAGATGATCATATTTCGACATAGCGCCACCTCACTCCCCGATAGCCTTCGCCGGAGGAAACGTGACGATTTCCCCTTGGCTGGGCATTCCTTCGCAAAGAGCGTTAAAGTACACCCTACCGTCCTCGTCCGTGCGCCGCCGGATGGCGTAGTACCGGCTGCTGAAGAGGACGGGCTGGAAGAACAGCGGTTTGCCAAGCCGCTTAATCTCAACGGGACCGTGCCAGTAAAACTGGGGGACGCGAATCATCGTGGGCTTTGTGATGACGATTTTCTCCATGTTGTCGTAGTCCTCACCGAGCCACAGCTCGATTTCCGCATCGAAGGACTCGAAGGCGTCCCGCAGGTCGTGCCCCACGAAGGCGAGGTATTCCTCGTCCCGATGGAAGTGGGGTTCCGGGTCGATGACGCCCGGCTTGAGGTACGCCCTGTAGGGCAGGTAGATTTGCGCGCCCTTGATGCAGGCGTCTCCGCGAAAGTATGCCTCAAAGGTCGGCAGAAGGCCGGAGTTCGTTCTGACCTTTTCAAACTTGTAAAACAAGCCGTCGTGTTGTCCCATGATAACCTCCGCTAAATTTAATCGATGTAATACCACTCCTTGATGAAGTCATGCTGCAGACCCTGGAGCGAAACGCCGCCGATGTCGTCCCTGCAGGCGCGCAACGTGCTCATTTCGGCGATACCGTAAACGAAGCAGTAATCCGTAAAGTCCTTTGTATATTCAAGGAACAGTTCGTTGTACTTGGCTTTATCCGTCGTCGCCAGCAGGGTTTCGCCATTCTCCTTAAAGCGATTGAAGGCTTCCGCATCCCAGTCGAAGTGGCTGCGGTTAAACTTTGAAATCTGGGCGTAGACAAGGTCGAGCCCCATGCCGGAGGAGCCTGCCATGTAGGCGACGTAGATTTCCCAGTCCTCTTCGCCGGCAATCATGTTGCGGACGGTGGCCTGATCGTAGTTGATGACCTCTGCGTTCACGCCGATTTCCTTCAGAGCCTGCTGGACAATCTGAGCCGTGGTGACGAACATATCCGAGCCGTTTGTGACGAGGCGGACGGTCTTGCCAACAAGGCCGCTCTCTTCGGCGTATTTCTTCGCCAGCTCCAGATTGTAGCCCGTCTTGTATGTATCGTGGAGGTTAGCAAGCTCCGGGAAGAAGTCCACGCTGGCGGAGGAGAAGGGGGCCACCGCAACGTTGCCCTGACCGCTGAGGGCCACGTTGATGATGCCCTGACTGTTCACGGCGTAGGAGACGGCCCAGCGGGCTTCCTTCGTCGCCAGCGGCGAATCCTTGCAGGCGTTGTACGTCAGGCACATGTGGGAGACGGAGGGCTTTGCGTAGGTGTGAACGCCGTCAAGGGAGTCGACGTAATCGGCATCCTGCGGCGGGCAGGAGGCGAGGAAGTCCACTTCGCCCGTCTCGATGGCGTTGACCTTCTGGGCCGATTCGGGGATGTTCTTAAACACGACATTCCTGATGGCCGGAGCGCCGCCCCAGTAATCGTCCCGGGCTTCGAGGGAGACGTAGCTGTTGACCACGTAATCCTTCACAACGTACGGGCCGGTGCCCACGGGGTTCTTGCCGGACGTCTCAGGGTTGTATGTCTCTGCGTCGAGGATGACGATGTCGGACATAATCGGAAACAGGGTGGTGTCCGGGCGCGTCAGGAAGAGGCGGACGGTGTAGTCGTCTTCCTTGCGGGTCTTTTCAAAGTCCACGCTGGCTAAAAGGAAGGCGCGGCCGATTTCAACGCAGTAGTCAAAGGTAAAGATGACGTCGTCGGCTGTGAAGGGGCTGCCGTTTGAGAAGGTGACGTCTTTGCGCAGGTGGATGAGCCATTCGGTGTCGCTGACGAAGTCGACGCTTTCCGCGAGGAAGTACTTGATGTTGTCGGCGGCTTCGTAGGCCCAGAGAGCCTCCGCGTATTGCCGCATAACGACGAGGTAGTTGCCGGAGACCATGTAGGGGTCAAGGGTGCCGGTGTCGCCGTCTACGCCGATGGAGACGGTGTCTTTCTTCGGCTTCGGGCTGTCTTCGCCGGCGGGCGTGCTCCCGGTGGGCTGAGCCGTCTGGCCGGGGGTGGGGGATGACGCGGGGGGCTGCTTCTGTGTGCAGGCGGCGAAGCTGAGAAGAAACACAACGCATAAGAGTATGGACACTAATTTCTTCACTTTAATTCCTCCCTTTTACTGACTCAGTTATCTCATTTATCTCCCTGCAGCGGCAGCAGGAAACAAAATGATTCGGCATGATTTCCTCAAGGACCTGAGGCTCGTGGCACTTATCCTGAACGTAGGGACACCGGGCCGAGAAGCGGCATCCCGGCTTCGGGTTGATGGGGGAGGTGACCTCGCCCTTCATGGGGATGAGCTCTCTCTGGGCGTCCACCTTCGGAATGGGGATGGCGGAGAGCAGCGCCTTGCTGTAGGGGTGGAGGGTGCTCCGGAAAAGCTCGTGAGACGGGGCTTTCTCCACCACCTGCCCGAGGTACATGACCATGATTTCGTCGCTTATGTACTTGACCACGGACAGGTCGTGGGTGATGAAGATATACGTTAAATTCCGCTGCTCCTGAAGGTCCAGCATGAGGTTGAGTATCTGGGCCTGAATGGATACGTCCAGCGCCGAAACGGGCTCGTCGCACACGATGAACTTCGGGCCGAGGGCCAGCGCCCGGGCGATGCCGATGCGCTGCCGCCTGCCGCCGTCGAGCTCGTGGGGATAGGTGTTCCAGAAGCGTTCGGCAAGGCCCACTGTGTCCATCAGGGCTTTGGTGCGCTCGGCAATCTCCTGATTGCTGAATTTTTTCCGCAGTTTCAGCGGCTCCATAATCGTCTCGCTCACGGACATGCGGGGATTGAGGGACGAGTACGGGTCCTGAAAGATAATCTGCATATCCTGACGCAGCCGGCTCAGCTCCCGGCGGGTGGGGTTTGAGATGTCGCGCCCGTCGAAGAGAATCTTGCCGTCCGTTGAGTCAATCAGGTGCAGAATTGTCCGGCCGAGGGTGCTCTTGCCGCAGCCGGATTCGCCCACGACGCCGAGGGTTTTGCCGGCGTCAAGTGTGAAGCTCACGTCGTCCACCGCGTGGAGCATGCCCCGGTTTGTTTTAAAGTACTTTTTCAGATTCTGCACTTCCAGCAAAGGAGCCATCAGATTCCCTCCTTATCCGCAAGGAAGCACCGGACGGTGTGTCCCTCTTCCGGCTCGTATTCGGCCGGCTTTTTCCTCGCGCAGATTTCCATGGCGTAGTCGCAGCGCTCGCAGAAGGTGCAGCCTTCCGGGAGATTCGTGGGGTCCGGCATCATGCCTTTGATGGGCTTTAACCGTTTTTTCGACTCGTCTAAGTTCGGCAGGGAGTCGAACAGCCCCTTTGTGTAGGGGTGGAGCGGGTTGTTGAAAATGTGGCGCACCGTTCCGTATTCCACGATTTCTCCGGCGTAGACCACCGCCACCGATTGGCACGTGCTGGCCACAACGCCCAAATCGTGGGTAATGAGGAGGACGGAGGTGCCCAGTCGGTGCGTCAGGTCCCGCATGAGAGCGAGAACCTGCGCCTGAATGGTCACATCCAGTGCGGTGGTGGGTTCGTCCGCCAAAAGGAGCTTCGGGTTGCAGGCCAGCGCCATGGCGATGACCACGCGCTGCTTCATGCCGCCGGAGAACTGGTGCGGAAACTCCAGATAGCGCTCTCTTGGGATGCCCACCATTTCCAGCATTTCCATGGAGCGGCAGATGGCCTCGGCGTGGGAGATTCTGTTGTGGAGCCGGATGGCTTCCGCAATCTGGTCGCCCACCCGCTCGATGGGGTTGAGGGCCGTCATGGGATCCTGAAAGATCATGGCGATTTTATCGCCGCGAATCTTCTTCATCTCCTTTTCGCTGAGACGGAGCATGTCGGCCCCTTCGAAAAATATCTCGCCCTGTGTCACGTTCCCCTGAGGTTTTGGCAGGATGCCGAGAATGGTGCGGGCGATGGTGGTTTTGCCGGCGCCCGTTTCGCCCACGAGTCCAAGGGTTTCCCCTTCCTTCAGCGCCAGAGTGACCCCGTTGACGGCGTGGACAGTGACGTCGTCAGTGTGGAACTCGACTTTGAGGTCTTTGACTTCCAGTAAGACGGTGTTGTTGTTTTCCATTTCCGGCCTCCCTTAATTCTTCAGTCTCGGGTCGAGGGCATCTCTGAGCCCGTCGCCGAGAAGGTTAAAGGCCAAGACCGTTATCATGATGCAGATACCGGGATAGAGAACCAGCTCCATGTGCTGGCGCATGTAGTTGCGGCCTTCGGAGAGCATGGCCCCCCATTCGGCAAGGGGCGCCTGCGCCCCCAGCCCGATGAAACTGAGCGTTGCTCCGGCGATGATGGAGTTGCCGATGTTCATCGTGGTGGCCACGATAGTCGGCGCAATGGCGTTGGGGAGAATATGCCGGATGATGATGTGGGGGCTTTTCGCATCAATGGCCTTGGCCGCTTCCACGAATTCCTTGTCCCGCACCGTGAGAATATTGGCGCGGATGAGGCGGGCGCAGGAGGGCGTCGTGGAAATGGCGATGGCGATGATGGCGTTTTGGATGCTGGGCCCTAAAATGGCGGCGATGACGACGCACATCAGGAGCATCGGCACGCAGGAGAAGATGTCCATAATGCGCATGATGATAATGTCAATCCGCCCGCCGAAATAACCGGCGATGGAACCGATGGTGATGCCGAACAATGTGCCCAGGGCGACGCAGCCGAGGCCCATGATGAGGGAGTTGCGGGAACCCCAAATCAGGCGGCTTAAGTTGTCGCGCCCGAACTTATCCGTGCCCAAAAGGTGCTCTTTGCTCGGCCCCGCGTAGGCGTTGACCAAATCCTGCGTATCGTAGGAGTAGGGCGCAAGAAGCGGAGCGAAGATGGCCACAAGAAGGACGATAACGACGATAACGAGCCCGATAACGGCGGCCTTGTTCTTCTTCAGCCGATACCACGTTTCGCCGAAACGGCCGCGTTTCTTTGTCTTCACTGGGAAACCACCTCGCCCTCTTGCTTTTTCTCTTTTCGGGTGCGCTTTTTCGTCCCCACAAACTGCGAGCGGATACGGGGGTCCACCATTGAATAGACGATATCCACCAAGAGGAGGATGACGCTGTACATCACGGCGAAGTACAGCACGCTGCCCTGCACCACGGGATAGTCCCGGGAGGTCAGGGCGCTTAAGGTGTAGCTGCCGAGGCCGGGAATGGCGAAAATCGTCTCAGCGATGACGGCGCCGCCCAGGGATGCGCCAAAGACGGAGCCCACGATGGTGATAATCGGAATCATGGCGTTTTTCAGCGCGTGCTTGTAAATGACGATGTGCTCCGACTGCCCCTTGGCCCGGGCCGTCACCACGTAGTCCTGCCGAATTTGCTCTAACATACTGGAGCGTGTCTGGCGGGCGAGGGTGGCCGAGTAACCGATGGAAAGGGAGACGGAGGGGAGTATCCAGCCTTGCCACGTCTCGATTCCGAAGGGCTTTACCCAGCCCAGCTTGATGGCGAAGATGTTTACAAGGATGAGGGCAAACCAGAAGTTCGGCATGGACACGCAAAACAGCGACGCCACGATGGAGGCGTTATCCTTCCATGTGTACTGGTGCGTGGCGGCGTACACGCCGATTGGGATGCCGGTCACAATAGCGATGAGCATACTGATGGTGACTATCAAGAGCGTATACGGGAAGCGCTCCATAATGTCATCCCACACGTTGCCTTTCGTAAAGTAGGAGACGCCGAGATTTCCGCGGGTTACCCCCGCTAAGTAGTCCACATACCGCGTCAAAAGCGGCCTGTTCAGCCCCATATCCTCCCGGGCCTGGGCAATCTCCTCCTCCGTGGCGAAGTTGCCCAGCAGTTGCCGGGCCGGGTCGCCGGGCGTCAGCTCCAGAAGCAGCATGACGATGAGGGTGACGCCCAGCACAACGGGAATCATCCACAAAAGTCGTCTGATAATATACCTTGTCAACCGTTCATACCCCTTTTCCTCCCAAACTCTGTATGTTTACGCTGTCATTTGATGTTTTTCTCCTTGCTGTCTGTTTTTGCCCCATGGCTGCGGTCTATTTGTCCGTAAAGCACTTCCCGCAGTATACGCATTGCTTCGATCCGTCATAGACACAGCGCCTGAGGCTTGCGGCTTCATAGACGTATTCGTTTTCGCCGTTTTCATCCTTCTGCCGGATGATTTTCGACCAGTCACCGTCGGGGTACACCGGAAGGAACCCAACGGGCTTTCCAATGCGCTTAAAGTTAATCGGGCAGTGCCACAGGTTGGGCGGGACGCGGACCACCGTAGGCTCCGTGATGGTGATGGTGCGCATATTGTCCGGGTCCCAGCCGAGGGAGATTTCGATTTCTGCGTCGAAATCGAAGATGTTTTCGATGTTGGCGCCGGTGAACCAGAGGTACTCCTCGTTGGCGTGGTGGAAGTGGGGCACCTCCATGACATTCGGGCCCATGACAACGCTAAATCCCCCGAAAAACTTCACCCCGGGCATCTGCGTGACGCCCCGGAACTTCGCCCTGGGACTCGCAAAAGTGTCCCCCCACTGGTGGTACTCCGGCGTGAAGGTGAAGATATACTGGTCGTACTTGCCGCTGCGGGGCGCCGGCGGGGACGTGAGGAGTTTTTCAATCCACGCGTTGGTAAAGGCGAGCTTCGGGTGGTTAAAATACGTCGTCTCCCCCTCCGACGAGCGGCCGTGGGTCCGCTCAAAGCAGCGGCCGCAGTAGACACAGGCCTTCGTCTTGTCGAAGGTGCAGCGCTTCTGGTTGGTGTAGAGATAGGGATAGTCGACTCTCCCGTCGGGATGGACGCGGCGGCAGATTTTCGACGATTCCCCGTCAAAATACATGGAGGAGAAGGTGACGGGTTTCCCGATGCGCTTGTAGTTGATGGGGCCGTGCCAGAACCCCGGCGGGATGCGCACGAGGGTCGGCGACGTGATGGTGAACTTCTCCAGCGCGTCGGGGTCTTCGCCGAACCAGAATTCGATTTCCGCGTCGAAATCGAATATGCGCGTTAAATCCGTTCCGAGGAACCAGTAATACTCCTCCACGGCGTGGTGGATGTGGGGAAACTGGGCGACGTGCTCCCGCAGAACGGCTGAAAAACCCATATTCAGACGGGCGCCCCAGATACTCTCCACACCGCGGAAATACGCTCTGGGGGACGCATACGTTGAACCCCATTCGTGATAATCCTTCGGCAGGGTGTAGATATATTCGTCAAACTGGCCCATCCCGATAATCACTCCTTCGTAAAAACTATGCAATTTACCAATTCCAGCTTAAGACAAGGACCCGTAAAAATCCATTGACGGGCAAAACAAAGTACCCCACATCCAGAATGTGGGGTACTTCCAAAATTACACCGATTTGAAACGAACGTTTCAGAAATCCGCCGGAAATGAAACGGTTCGGTTAGAGGATATAGTCTTCCGTAATGCCGTATTTCTGCATGAGACGCCAGAGGGTTGTTTTGCTGATGCCCAGCTCGCCGGCGGTTTTTATCCGGTTGCCCCGGTTGCGTCGGAGGGCCTCCACGATTTTCTGGGCCTCCTTGTTTCGATGGACGGCCGGGGAGGGGGAGGCGGCATGGTGCGGCGCGGCGTACTCCGTTTTGTCCAGCTCGCTGCGGACGAAGGCCTCGCTGATGCTCCGGTGGGGCGTCATCAAAATGATGCGCTGGCAGAAGTTTTCAAGTTGCGTCATGTTGCCGGGCCAGTCGTACGCGCAGATACTGCGCAGTGCCCCCTTGGAGAGGATGACGGGCTTTGAATAGGCTTCGCAGTAATAGTCGAAGAAGAATTCAATCCAGCTTTGAATGTCCTCTTTCCGCTCTCTGAGCGGGGGGATTTCAAGTGAAAGGACGTTCAGTGCATAGTACAGGTCGCTTCGAAACTTCCCCGCCGCCGCAAGCTCCTTGAGGTCCTGACAGGCGGCGGCGATGACGCGCACATCCGCCGGTCGGCTTCGGCTGTCGCCGTTGAGTATGTACTGCCCTTTAATGAGCCGGCAAACGCGATACTGCAGCTCGTTTGAAAGGCGCTCAATGTGACTGAGAAACAGCGTCCCGCCCTCGGCGTGGGTGACGATGCACTTTTTGGCGAGGCTCTCTTCGTGGGCGTGCTTTTCCCCGAACAAAATCTCGTCGATATGCTCCATGGTCCACGCGTCGCATTCCACCTCGACGAAGCTGGCCCCGTGGCGGCTGCTCTCGTTGTGGATACATTGGGCAAAGCTGAGCAGCTCCGTCCCTTCCTCGCCCCGGAGGAGGATGGGCGCGTCCGTATAGGCCGCGGCTTTTGCCTGCTTCACGAGCCGGTCGTAGACAAGGGAACTGTATGAAAAATCGTCAAACCGCTGGTGGGCCACGAAACCGAGGCCCATTTCACTCTGGGAGCGGGAGAGGCGTTTCGGCGTTGTCTTCCCGCGCTGCAGGAACAGGACGGCACCGATAATTTCTCCGGCGCAGTCGATGGGGTCGGCTTTTACGATGAGCGTTCCGGTTCGCACCTTGATGCTGGAGGAAAAGAGCTGGGTGCCCTTCGTCAAAACCGAATCCAGCTCCTCCTTTTCAAACGCCGGGAAGACGTTGAGCAGGTAGAGACCGATGACGGTTTTGTCCCGACAGTCAATTATGCTCTTGGCGCTCTCGTTGATGTGCAGGATGTTTCCCCGCTCGTCAACGACGATGATGCCGCTCATGGCGTTTTCTAAAATGGCCTCCTTCGTGGCTTTGAGCCGGCGGGCCATGGTAAAGGAGCGGGCGAACAGCTCCACGCTGCGCAGCATCAGGGCAACGGCGCTTCGTTCCGGCGCACTGCGGGTGCCGAAAGTGGCCGGCTCCACGGGAATCACAAGGGGGTGGGCGTGCCCGCAGTCGGAGGGCAGGGGGATGCCGAAGGACAGAATAACATCCGCCCCGCCGGCCTGCGCCTGCGCGACGAGCGTCTCTGTCTCCTCGACGTCGGCCTTTTTGTTAAAGACGAAGTCGAGGTTAAATTGAGATTTGACTTGGTTAACAGCATCCACGACGCCTTGCGCGTGGGATAAACACGCGACCTTGACCAATGTCAGCCCTCCTATGCACACCTGCCTTCAGAATAATTATATACATCCCGGTCAGCCACATACCATGGGCAGGTTATCCAGTGTTTAGGAGGGAAATAAAGCCATAATTACCAAAATACAAGGTACAGGCAGGCGGTTTTAGCGGATTATTCAATCGCCAGAGGGTTTTGCCGGCCCCGGGGCGAAGCAAAACGGCGCTGAGAGCAGAGGGCGCTTTTGGCTGCTATACGCAGTCAAAAGCCCCCCTTTCGCTTCTTAAGAATTACGATTTACCCGCCATAGGCCCCGCCGGTGTTGTCTTTATTTAAGGTGCCGGCGCGCTCAATGAGCAGGCATTTGACGAGGCTTTTGCACACAGGGCGATGGCGCACGCCCTTGGGGATGACAATGAAATCCCCCTCCTCGATGTCCACAAAGCCGTCGTCCAGCTCGATTTGAAAGCGCCCTTCTATGCAGTAAAACATCTCGTCGGAGTGCTCGTGAATCTGGAAATCAAGGGTTCTGTCCTCAGCTTTCAGAACGTGCATAACGTGGTCGTTTAAGTCGCCCACGTGCAGATAGGTAAAGAGGGAGTCAAGGCTGTCCGCCTGCTCTTTTAAGTTCACTTTTTTCAGCATGGCACTATCCTCTTAACTACAATGTACGGATAAGGAAAAAGCAAAAGAACATGATGCCGTAAGGCTTTGCGTTCCTTTGCTTTCTCCGGGTTTTTAGTCGTTATTGAGAGCCTGATAGGTGGGGCGTTTTGTGCTGGAGATGGTGTCCGGGCGGACGGAGGCCTCCTGGGTGATGCTGGCGTCAACGAAAAGGAAGGGCTTGCCCACGCGCTTTATCGTAAGGGGGCAGTGTTTGGTGCCTTTGGGGATGAATATGTAGCAGGGGTAGTTAATCTGGATGACCTTGTCGCCCAGGGTGAACTCCACGTCCGCGTCAAACTCCGTGAAATCCTCGGCGCCGATGAGGTAAACCCATTGATCAAAGGGGTGAACGTGGGTGGGACTGCCGAGGACGTCCGGCGCTGTGATGTAGGCAAATCCCATGGAAAGGGCGGATTCCTTAATGTCGCCGGGGCCGAGACCTGTGACCATCGGCTTTGTAATCGTGTCGTGGATGGATTTCCAGGGTTTCAGCTCGAATACGTTCTCGTCCCGCTTTACGTTTTTAATGATGGGCATGTCTGCCATTTCGTTTCCTCCTTTTTGGATGGGTATGGTAATTATGGAATTTAGTCTATAACACAGACGGCGTTTATGCAACATCTTTAAAGGAAAAAAGAAGCAGATGAGAGCGCTCCGGTAACCTGCTCCTTATAAACACTCTTTTGTTAACGAAAATATTACCATTTTTCAACAATCGCGTTAATAATCTGCACAAGTTTGTTTACAGGAAGATTATCTTTGACAGGACTTATGCCCTGTGCTATGGTGACAATGTACAAAACCGAAGAAGATAAAATAATCGCATCCATGTAAAATGAATAAAATTAAAATAAAAAGGTAAAAGGAGCATCGCAGAATGGAGAACGGCCAGAAATTGTTCCATGACTTTATTATGGAACGCACCCGTGAAGGGAAGAAGGAGGAAATGGAGGCGGTCCTTGAGGATTTCTTCAGGCCCCCGCAGGAGGGAGAGGGTGACCCGGCGGCGTTTCAAAAGCGCATCGAGGCCATCACGGCCCTGCTCAGGCCGGAAGCCGTTTCGGAATTTCACAAGATGATAGACCCCTTCGGCGGCGATGACGCCGAGCCCGTAGAAATCATAAACCCCCTTTGTCAGCCCAATCGGGAAAAATGGCGCGACCACTACAAGGACGCATCGAAAGAGGAACTTCGTGAGGCCTACGAGTGCGCGAAACAGGCGCACAACATGCAGTGCGATTGCTGGCACACCCACTGCGTCCTCTTCGGAGACTGCAAAAAGTGCATTGTCTTTCACCTGTGCTTAAAGCAGTTTCCTACCTGCCAGCGCTCCCTGCTGGGAGATTTGGAGGAACACTATATCATCTTCAGCCGGGACAAGTAGCGCACCGGCGCAGGGCGGAGAAGGCGCCCGGGAATAAGACGAAAGGAGCATATGCATGCATTGCTGTAAAAACATACTGGCCCAGCCGAATAAGTATAAGTGGAGGGACAATCCCCCGCGGGTGACGGGACGGGAGATGCGCGTGGCCATGGAGTCGGCCAAGGCGGCGGACAATTTCTCCTGCGAATGCTGGAACACAAAGTGCCCCAACTTTGGCGACTGCCGCAAGTGCATTGTATTTGAAGCGTGCCTTGGGCACCTGCCCACCTGCCAGAAGGATTTATACGAGGAACTGAAAGAGCACTACAATTCCTACACCGCCAATAAAGAAGCCGTACATACGTAAAAAGCCCCGCGCCGGATTGAAAAATCACCTCTATGTGTAAGCCGTAGAGGTGATTTTGCTTTAACAAAAAACATAAACGAGTTCTGCGGGAGATGGCGGTCTTGCCCCCGGAGCCGATGGAGAAAGGCTTGCCGTCTAAAGGGGGTTATGGGTCGATGTTGGGGAGCTTCACGGCGGGCGCTTTTTTATAGGGGGAGACGGGCGGGCTGCCTGCTAAAAAATGATGGCGGCGGGGAGGTTCTTCATTGTTTTAAAGGCAAAAGCGGTTTATAATGGTAAAAACGAAATTGGGGGGAATTTGTGTTGGAATTTAGTGTAAACAGTCCCATCCTGTTTATCTTGGCCGGCATTGTTATTGCGGCCGTGCTGGCGCAAAGCGTCTTTTTTTTAGTGAAAGCGTTGAAAAGAGGCAAGGAAATCGGCATGAGCCGGGCTAGGATGAAGCAGGTTGCCGTGACCGCCGCCATTTTCACCATTGCGCCCGCCGTGGCCATCGTCATCGGCGTTATGACGCTGGCGAAGGATTTGGGCGTGCCGCTGCCGTGGCTCAGGTTGAGCGTCATCGGCTCCCTGTCTTACGAGACGATTGCCGCAACGAACGCCGAAAACGCCATGGGGCTTACTTTCGGCACCGTCACGAACCTGACGGCAAACCAGTACGTCACCATCGTTATCGTCATGACCGTGAGTATTCTGGTGGGTGTCTGGCTGTGCCCCATTGTGGCGAAGAAGGTTTTAGGCGGCATGATTAACCTTGAAAAGCGGGATAAGAAATGGTCCGAGATTTTCTCCAACGCCATGTTCATCGGCATGATTGCGGCGTTTCTCGGCTTTATCTTCTGCGATGTGTCCGGCGTATTTCAAGGCTCCACTGCGGGACTTATCCCAGTCTGCGTTATGATTGTGTCCGCCCTTGTGATGTGCCTTGCGGGCATCGCCGTGAAGAAGCTGAAATACCGCTGGATTTCCGATTACGCTCTGCCGGCAAGTCTTGTGATTGGGATGCTCAGCGCCATTCCCATCACGGCGTGGCTGGGTTAAGGAGGTAAAAGCATGAAGACAACGTATATGGACCGCGTCCATCATTGGGGGAAAATCTGGAACTTCTCCATGTGCGCCCTGTTTCTCCTGTTCCCCATCGCCGTCGCCATCATCTTCAGGGCCCTTCCCGACACGAAGGGGCTGCTTCTGGGCCTTCTCGCTACGACGCCGATGTACTGGGCCGTGGGCATAATCGAGACATTCACATACATACCTATGCTGGGGGCGGGCGGGTCTTATCTCTCCTTCGTCACCGGCAACATCTCCAACCTCAAACTCCCCTGTGCGATTAACGCTCTGGAACAGGCGGGGGTCAAGGCCAACTCCGAGGAGGGGGAAGTGGTCTCCACCATCGCCATCGCCGTCTCCAGCATCGTGACGACGCTCATTATCCTTCTGGGTGTGATTCTCATCGTCCCGCTGACGCCGATACTCAACGCCCCGGTGCTCCAGCCCGCCTTCGCCAATATTATCCCGGCACTGTTTGGCGGACTGGGCGTGGTATTCGTCTCGAAAAACTGGAAGATTGCCGTGGCGCCTGCCGTGCTTATGCTGGTGCTGTTTATCTTTGTTCCTGCCTTAAACGCCGGCACTGTGGGCATCATGGTGCCCGTCAGCGTGCTGTTTACGCTGGGCGTCAGCCGCTTTATGTACAAAAAAGGTATGCTGGATTAAGGAAGGTGCTGAGAAATGATTGCCCTGTATATCGTTCTGGCGCTGATTGTGGCCTTTATCGCAGTTATCCTCATTCGGGCGGCGCGCTTTAAGCCGCCGGCGGAGAGGAGTGAGGTGCCGGAGGAGGTGGCCTTTGACCGGGAGGGGGCCGTCTCCGCCCTGCAGGAGCTGGTGCGTTGCCGCACCGTCTCCTACTACGACCACACGCTAGAGGACGACGCCGAATTTGAAAAGTTCATTGCGCTGCTTCCCACGCTGTATCCGGAGGTAGCGCGGGTGTGCAGCCTGACCCGCCTGCCGGACAGGGGGCTTCTCTATAAATGGGAGGGGGAGGAGCAGGATGAACCCGTCATCCTCATGTCCCACTACGACGTAGTCCCCGTCAACGAGGAGGGCTGGACGAAGCCGCCCTTCGATGCCGTCATCGAAGACGGTGTGCTCTACGGCCGCGGCTGCGTGGACACGAAGCTCACTATGAATGGGGTTCTGTTCGCCGCCAACCACCTGATTGCCCAAGGCTTTAAGCCGAATAAGGACATCTATTTCGCCTTCTCCGGCGGCGAGGAAGTCAACGGCCTCGGGGCGGTCCACATCGTGGACTGGTTTAAGGAGCGGGGCATTACCCCCGCCTTCGTGCTGGATGAAGGCGGCGCCGTGGTGGAAAAAGTCTTCCCGGGGGTCTCCCGTCCCTGCGCCCTTATCGGCACCGCGGAAAAGGGCGTGATGAACGTGGAGTTTCGTGTAGTCTCCCCGGGCGGCCATTCCTCGGCGCCGAAGCCCCATACCCCCATCGGCATCCTTTCCAGAGCCTGCACGCGGCTTGAAAACCGGCCCTTTAAGGTGCACCTTGCCGGCCCCGCGGCGAAGATGTTCGACACCCTCGGCCGCCACTCCTCCTTCATCTACCGCCTAATCTTCGCCAACCTCTGGTGCTTCGGCGGCATCCTCAGTTTGCTGGCGAAGAAGTCCGGCGGCGAGATGAACGCCATGATGCGCACCACCGTGGCCTTTACCATGGCATCGGGCAGTCAGGCGCCCAACGTCATTCCGCCGTCTGCCGCCTTTGTGGCGAACCTGCGCCTCAATCCCCACGACACCATCGACAGCGCCGTGGCGTACATTAAAAAGGTGATTAAGGACGACTCCGTCCAGCTCACCGTGGGTAAGGAGTCTACGAACCCCAGCATCATCTCCGAGACGGACTGCCCCGCGTGGGACACAATCGCCCAGACGGTGACGGATACGTGGCCGGGCAGCATCGTAAGCCCCTACCTCATGGTGGCCTGCTCTGACAGCCGCCATTACGGGCGTATCTCCAATCGTGTCTACCGCTTCTCCGCCGCGGACCTCACCGCCGAGGAGCGCAGCAGTATCCACGGGAACGATGAGCATATCCGTGTGGATGTCATTTGCCGCACCGTGGAGTTCTTTATCCGCCTCATGAGAAGGTGCTGAGGGAAGCGGATGTACTGAAGCAAAATTCGATAAAGCCTATCTAAAAAACCGCTGTTCTCTTTTCGAGGGAACAGCGGTTTTCCGAAGACGGCTTTATAAGCGAAGCGATGCGTTGCCGTACTCATTAATTTCGCCTGAGAACCCATGGAACTGGAATTGTTCACAAAGAAGCCATTTATGTGAAGGCGGTTTTTGTTAATTGGCCCATAGAATTATTGAATTATACAAGCTGGCATAAACACTCTATAATTATTATGATATGCAGTAATAGGATGCAGAGTCAAAAAGTGTAAAGGAAGAAGCAGGTGACGCCGCCAGTTTATGCCTCAGACAGATAGAAGCGTTTTAGCGGCGCAGGGCGCCGCTTTTCATAAAGGAGCGGGGTCAGCCGCAGCGCAGGCAGGTGCGTAAAGACTGCGCCCGCAGCATACCGTCAACAGGCATTAACCGTGTATTCTAAGCCGAAGGGCTTGTATAGATATCCGACAGAAGTGCGTGACTAAATGTGAGAAAGGATGGATTTCTATGCCGGTACCGATTACTGCAGAAGAAAAGAAAAGCCCGCTTTATAAGTATTTTGAGATGGAAATGGCAAAACCGTCCCCCGAGCACTATAAACAGGCCGAGACATTCCTCGACCCGGCGAAGGCGCACCGGGCGCCGGACCTCAACAAGCTGTTCGACGACGGCTATATGTACGGCGAAATCGGGTATACCCAGTTTGAGGACGGCACAGCCATGCTGGCCAACCTCGTGGATATGCCGGGCGTTACGCCGGAGATGTTCGACTGGTGGTTTGCGTGGCACGGCTTAGAGCCTCTGCGGTATAAAATCTGGTGTCACGATGAGCACCATGAGGCCATCACGCGCAATCCCGAAAAGGCCCGGGATACGTCCCTTTCCATGAAAGAGCGCTATTGGGACACCATCCACGATGTGAAGGAAGCCATGACGCCGGACGGGCCTGTTCTGGACATCACAATCCATTTCAGAAACCCCGCCGACATCGGCTTTGACAAAGAAAAACTCAAGGATTTCAAGGGGACCATCGTCTGCTCCGGAAACGAACACGCCCCCGTCATCATGGTGCATTTCGTCCGCCCCACGGAGAGAGGCTCGGAACTGCGCACCCGCTTCTGGATGGGTTGGGGCGTTCGGGACGGAAAGCCGGCGAAATTCCTCCCCGACGGGGCCAAGATTCCCGTAGACGGCGCCAAGGAACTCCTTATGCACAATGTGAAGGAGTTTACAAACCTTGCGGCGATTCTGCCGAAGGTCTACGCGGAGTTTAAGGACGCGTTTTAACCATCTGTTCACGGCAGCCGTTTAGGGCGTGCCCCATGACGGCTTAATCCGAAAATGGGCAAGCCCTTCCTCATGCCGCATTAAGGAAGGGCTTGCTCTAACCGTGTGTTTTCGGCGCTTTGCCCGCGCCGGGCGGCCGGCTTCCCCATAGGAGAACCCGGCGGCAGCACTCTAAACTGGAGACATTGTACATACGTTTGCCCTGTCGTTACAGCCCCGCTCAGGCCGCTATGAAAGGGAGTGAGAGAGCATGAAACTGAATCTAGGTCTTATTATGGAGAACCTGAAAACGCCTTATGAACGCGTTGCAGGTTACACGGATGGCGCACTTGGCTTGATCGGTATATGTCCTTATGTCGCAGGGCAGCAATACGCCAAAGACATTTTGTATCTCGCCCAATGGCCCCAGCTTCGCGATGAGCCTCGAATACCCGAAAACGTTATCTTAATCGGCGGTGGAGACAGCGCCTTAGCCTTTCTGGAGAAACATCAGATAAACGGTTTGATTTTCTCCGGAGACTGCACTTTACCGGGCATCATGCTTGAGGTGCAAAACATTTTCTTTAAGTACGACGAAAAAGAGCACGCCTTACTCAATGCTCTGCTGATGAACAAACCGATTCAGAATATACTAAATGCCTGCGCAGCCATCATGAACTGCCACGCATCCCTCTACGGTTCGGACTATATGCTGCTGGGGTACAGCGACGTGAACCTCCCGCCGGACAGCAACGCCCTCTGGCAGGAGACCCTCGTGGCCAACCGCTGCCAGATTCCCATGAACACGCAGAAAAGGGACAGGGATAAGGCCTTCCAGTCAAAATCGGAAGCCGGCCCCCGCTCTGTCTTCTTAAATACCGTCGGCAGCGAGAATACCCATATCAGCAGTGCGTTTTATCACGACGACCTCCACGTGGCGACGCTTGTTTTTTCAAGCGATAGCGGCGCCCTTTCCGCCCGCCATCTCTGGCTGGCAGACTATATCGTGGAGACCATCCACAAGAGCATTATCGAGCGCTTCAGCAGCTACTTAAATCCCCACGACTACCTGCGAATCAGCCTGATAACGGCCCTCCGCTACGCCGTCGTCTCAGATTCCAGGGCACTGAAAATCAATATGTCCCGCATCGGCTGGCGCATGAACGACGACTATCGGATTCTGCTTATCAAGCTCCCGTCGGACAGCTGCAACCTCAGCCATTCTCTGCACGCCTACGAAAACGTTTTTGCCGACGCGTACCCCAATTACGTCACCTTCTGGTACGACGACTACATTTTCGTTCTGCTGCGCAACGACGCCTGCAACGAACTTGAAAAATACCTGTCCGTTCTGAAGAAACAGCTGACACAGAGCAACGGGTCCTGCAGTGTCGGCATGAAATTCTGCGACTTAAATCAGCTCCGGCTCCATTATGAGCTGGCGGCCATGCCGCATAAAATACATATATTTGCAAAGCAGCGCATTAAGTTCTACCGCGATATTCTTGAAACCCATATCGTGAACATCATCACGTCCCGTTTTCCCCTTCGCGCCGTGTGTCACACCGCCGCCATTCGCCTGCAGGAACACGATATCGCCAACGGGACGAATTATCTGGAGACGCTGGAAATCTACCTGCTCAACAACAGGAGCCTTCTTGCTGCGTCAAACAAGCTCTTCCTCCACCGCAGCACTCTGGCCTACAGGATAAAGTGTATTCAAAATATCACCCAGGTCCAGTTTGAAGATCCGGACGAGCGCCTGCATCTACTCCTGTCCTGTCTGGCGCTGCGCATCATGAGCAGAAACTCGTTAACTGACGTGGATTATCCCGGTGCAAACCCGCAGGACGCACATTACGACTTTATACTCGAAATACGGGAACACACGAAGGGGTCGAAACCGCGCAAGACGGAGGCGGCGAAGCCGCCGGTACCCGGTCAGGAGAGCAAGTGACGGCTCCGCCGCGCAGTATCTGAAAAGGAGCGCCTTATCCGCTGCAGAGGGTCTGCAACTCTTTTCCGGAGCGCTCTAAGTCATAAAACTCCCGGCTGTAGCAGTGCAGCTCGCTGACGATATTCCACGCGTTTTCGGGGTGGAAGGCGAAGACGTTCAGGTATGCCCCGCCGCTTTTACCGTACAGGTTCACCGTATTGCGGATTTTCGCCGCCATCTCCTCCGGCGGATAGGTCTGGCCGGGAACGGTGTCTTCAATCGAGAGGTTAAAGCCGATTCTGTCCCCGTACTGCTCCTTCATGGCGGGGATGTCGTTGGCCCGGCGCTGAAGCTGCAGGAAATCCATGCCGATGTCAATCATATACGGGAGAAAACGCTTAACATTACCGCAACAATGAAATTCAAACAGGATACCTTTAGATTTGATGTGGTGCACGATACGCTTCGTTGGCTCGAAGACGATATCCTCCATCATCTTTTCGCTCCAGAAGGTATCCTTTTCTGTACCCCAATCGTCGTGGTACGTCATGACGTTAACAGGGTAAAGGCTTGCGACGAGGTCCACGTACTCGATGGTGAAGTCCGCGAAACGATTGAGGAAATCCCGAACGGCCTCCGGCTCCACGGCAAGGGCCACCATGGCTTCCGTATACCCGCCCATGACGGAGACGAGCCGCTCCGTGGCGCCTGTGCCGATATCGATGTGCATGACACGGGACGGGTCGTACCGCGTTTCCATGAATTCTTTTTGCGCCGTTGTGAAATCCCATTCGCTCAAATCGGGGAAGACGACGTCTTTTTCCCACTGGGTGATGTCCTCGCAGAGGATGAAGCCCGGCGTCAGCATGGGCCCGCCCGCCGAGGCGACGTAGGTCCAGTTGGTGTTGAACCAGTCGTTGAAGGTGTAGTTTTCAGGGGTCATACGCGTGACGTCAAAACTGCACTGCATACCACGGACGTCACCCGTCACAAGCTCCTGGGACATGAGGGTCTGGACGTCATAGAGGGAACTGGGCATCCAATACGGGGTTTTCCGGCTCGCCGCGAGCATGAAGTTTTCCTTCGGTGTAACGGGACAGTCAAAGGCTGGCAAATCGAGCTCGCGCCGGTTGCGCAGTTTTTTCTTGTAGATTGGAACATTGACATCCCCGTAAACTGGCCGTTCGTATTTCATATTTAGCTCCTTAATCTATCTATGTATTAATCCTAGAGGTTGTGGTCGTGCCGGCTGATGAGGTCGTTCTGGCAGTCGAGGCTCAGCTCTACGAAGTACGCGCTGAATCCCGCAATCCGGACCACGAGGTCCTTATAATCGTCAGGCTTTTTCTGCGCCTCACGCAAGACGTCTGAGGAGACGACGTTGTACTGCACTTCCATGCCGCCCTGATCGAAATACGTCAGCGTCAGGTCCCGCAGCTTTTCAACGCCGTCGTGTCCGTTAAGGGCGCTGGGGTGGACTTTCAGGTTCACGGCCATGCCGTCCATGAATTTCGAGTGGTCAAAGCAGACGGTGGAGGCG
Source organism: Papillibacter sp. (assembly GCA_012838125.1). GTDB lineage: Bacteria > Bacillota > Clostridia > Oscillospirales > Oscillospiraceae > Sporobacter. The sequence goes on along the minus strand of DUPW01000040.1, from coordinate 18,712 downwards.
AAGACGCCTGTGGGCCCGTTTTTATCGCGGCCCTGACCCGGTGAGCAGGCGTCGGCAATGGGTTCGCCCGTGCGCCGCCCGTCCGGCGTGGCCCATGTGATATAACCTTGCGTAACGTGGTCCGCGGCGCCGTAGAGACCCGCCTTGTAGTTGGTGCAGCGCATGCTGTAACACTCTTTGCAGGCGTTGTAATACGTGTCACAAATCCATTTCATCTCCATGTCCGCGTAGGGGTCGCCATTGCCGTAACGGGGCACTTCGTTGATAATCCGCTGGCGCAGAAGCTCATAGCCCTCCCAGTTGGCCATAACGGCGTCATACAGCTCTCGTGTGGTGCAGAGCTTTTTATCGAAGCACATATATTTGATGGTGGTCAGGCAGTCGGCAATGGTGGCAAGGCCCGTGGCCGTGCCGCCGTAGGAGTTGTATTTGCAGCCGCCCCAGGTGGCGTCCATCCCCTTTTCCATACAGCCTTCCATGCTGATGGAGACGAGGTTTTCCGTCCCGTAGAACTGGTGCAGGTATTCCGTGTAGTTATCCACGCTGACCTGCAGCTTGATGAGGTAATAGACGAGCTTCCGCATGGACTCCCGCACCTCTTCGATGGAGTTCATCTCGTAGAGGTATCCGGTGTGGATGCGGCACTGCTCGCCGTTGAAGGGGTTTTTACCGTCGTTTATTGCCATGGTGAAGACGACGCCGTAGTTGAGACTGGCGTAAGGAGGCGTGTTGCCGTTGGCGGCGGGGTACTCCGTGCCGGGTCCCATAATCTCTTGACAGCCCATGATGGCGTAATCCCGGGCGTCCTCCAGCGTAAAGCCGTTCTCCCGCATGAGACCTTTGATGATGACGTCGTCGTTCTGGAACAGGGGCAGGCCGCCCACAATTTTTGTTGTCTCGATGGCCAGATCCCAGATATCCTTCGGGGTATTCTTGTGGATGCGCAGGGAGATGGTGGGGTCGTGGAGCTTGAGGCGGCATATTGACTCTAACACCATGTAGGTGAGGGGATTGGTGGCGTCGTTACCGTTCCTATCCACGCCGCCGATGGTGGTGTGCTGGTAGGTGATGGCGCCAATCATGGTGACCATGTATTGGTTTGCGCCGCCGTAGAAGTTGTTGAGCTTGAGGAAGTAGGCGTCCACAATTTCCTGCGCCTCGTCCATGGTCAAAGCACCGGACTCAATATCCTGCTTGAAGTATTTGTAAGTAAACTGGTCGAACCGCCCGATGGAGAAGGCGTTGGCGCCATCGTGGTATAAGAGCAGCTCGTAGAGCAGGGAGGCCTGAACGGCTTCCCAGAAGTTGCGGGCTGGATTTTCGGAAATCCAATAGAGGCTGTCCGCCATGCGCAGAAGCTCCGCCTTTCGGGCGGGGTCTTTTTCTGTCTCGGCTTTCTTGAGGCAGGCGTCACCGTACCGGCGGATGAAGATGCTGGCGGCGTCGCAGACGATGACCACGGAGGAGTAGAACAGGTATTTCTTCACATCGTCGCCCATGACATTGCCGAAATGTTCGTCCAGCCAGTCTTGCGCCTGTTTGCGGATGGCGCCGTAGCCCACATCGATGATTTTCTGATGCCCGGGAATCATGTGCCCGGGACGGCAGCCGATGAGGTGCTTCATGAAGATGTTGTGCTTCGTGGCACCCAGGCGCTTCAGCTCGTCAAGCCCTTCGGGGGCCCAGCCGTCGCCGATGTTGTCGAAGGTTTTATCCTTCCAGAATTCCTGAATACTTTCAATGGCCTCCACGTCCTCCGGTGCGGCGGCGAGCCGTAAAAAATCCGATTTCGGATTGTGCCAGAGACCGTCTTCCTCCATGGTCCACTCGCCCTTGGAGATGGCCTCCACCATAAAGCCGCGGCCTGAGCGGATTTCGGGGTACATGACGTGGCTGGAGAAATACCGGCCCCTGTTCCCCACAAGGACGTCGTCATCTTCAACGCGCAGGGTGACGTTGGAGGTGACGGCTTTGAGGAGCGTGGGCCTTCTGATGGTGGGTACGAGATTTATCATATCCTTGTATGCTTCCGTAACGATGAGAGCGCGTTCGGAGTCCAGCTGAATGACGCGGTTGCGAATGCGATCACGCATGCGGGCAATACGGCTGGAAACCGGCCTGAAATTATACATAATGCCACATCCCTTCAGACTGGTAAAATATCTCAAACTTACATTACCATACTTTTTCAAATTTAGCATTATTCGCTGAATACAAATGTAACGGTGCGTTTTTAAGCCGCGGAGTTAAGGCTGTGTTTAAAAAGAGAGACGTCTAAACACCCGTTACATAAACCACCGCGAAAAGAAAATCGCAAAAATCGCACCTCAACGATAAGAATTTGTAGAATTTCAGGAAATTTTAGGATAAGGGCGGCGCCGATCTGCAGCTTTTACGAACTGGCAATACAAACTTTGAGTACAGCGGCCGCTTTAATTCACGATGCACAAAGTGTTTCTGTCAGCTTCGTACATTAAGACGAAATAATCGGGTTAATTATTAAGAAAGTGTTAAGTCAACGGGGTGTTGGGATTCGGCAAAGTTAACAAATAAAGGGGTGTTCAGACAATCGAGTCTAATAAAGTAGCATAAATTTAATATCCGTAAACCGAACCGATTCCAGCCGTTCTATGATACGATTTAAGCGTCATTTGACCCGGTTTTTTCCTTTATGTCGCGAGTCAAAATGGCACGATTATCCAAAACGAAAAAGCACTTTAAGGAGGGTATTTCCGCATGAAAAAATTCTTGGCAATCCTTCTCGCGCTACTTTTCGTCGTAGCACTGTTTGGTTGTGCTGCAAAGGAACCTCAGGGCGGCGACAACAAAGACCCCAAACCGACGTCCACTGGTTCCCCCGCACCGGGCACGCCGGATGACGGCCCCGAGTTCCCGAAGTATGTCGGCTACTATGATCCGGACTTCGACTACACCAAGTTCCCGAAGTACAAAATCGCGTTCCTGAGCATGACGGCCGGCGAACTGTGGGATGCATTTGACATCGCGTACGAAAACTGGGCAAACAAAGTAAACATTGCCTACACCAATATCTGGGCGCCGACGCAGTACAGCGCCGAAGAGTTCATCAGCGGTATGCAGACCTTCGTCGATCAGGGTTACGACGGCCTGATTCTTGAAGGCGGCGTTCAGAACTACGAGCGCATCGACGAGATTCTCAGCGAGCAGGATGTCCATTGGCTCAGCGGCCTGGGCGCTGCCCGCACCATGTCCGGCGACAACAGACTCCTCCGCCCGCAGATTGGCTTTGACAACTACACTGTCGGTATGACGACGGTGGATCTGCTCGTGGAATGGAAAGAAGAGACATGGCCGGATGTTCCGTGGGAGAAGGTCGGCATGCTCGTTCTAGACTTCTCTTACGCTGCTGACATACATACCCGTGCCATCGGCATGGAGCAGCGCTGGGCGGAGCTCTTCCCCGAGTTCGGCTCTTATGACCCCGCTCCCGATAAGAACCCTGAAAACTTCTACATCGGCGATATAGCCACGGCCACCAACCCGGACCAGACGGCGGCGCAGAACCTCGCCACGCAGTTCCTCTCCAACCCGCCCAAGGATATCGACGTGTGGCTCATCGGCACGCCGGCCGACCTGTACAGCGTCGGTGCAGCGAACGCTGCTGAAAAACTGGGCATGACGGATACGGTCTGCACAGCCTGCCAGGGCGGCGTTGCCCTTGCCAGCCGTTTTGACAGCGGCATTGACGATGCATGGCGGTTTGCTATCTTCACCTCCCAGCAGATTTACGCCGAGCCGATTATCTGCATGCTGTGGGCCTTCATGTCCGGCCAGGCCACGCCCGACACCATCTATCCCGAATGGGTTGACGTCAACGATAAGGGCGACGTGAAGGACGAAAACGGCAATGTCATCGAAGAGCACAACTATCCGAAGATGATGCTGCCGGTGCAGGTCATTGACAAGGACAACTACCAAGCTTACCTCGAGTGGACGGATCTCTATGCCTTCGGTCCCGGCGAGGAAGGCGTTTGGAAGTATGAGCCTGTGACGGATATCAATCTGTTCTCGGCGAAGATGGATCCCCCCGAGTACTACAAAATTAAAAAGTAACACTCACGCGGATTTGACTGATTAGAGCTGATAACCGGCTCCGCATATCATTAAGATTTGGGGAGCCGGTTACCCCTTTATACATCGCTATTTGACGGAGAATCAACCTAACGATTTTATAGAAAGCAAAACGGAGGTTGTTCATGAATAACCTAACACGAACATCGCTCGTGAAAAGAGTGATCCGAACCCAGGCCTTCACGCTTCTAATTCTGCTCGTGGCGATGATCCTTATCTTTACGGTTCTCGCCGCGCTGAACGGTGCAAAATTCTTCACCGGAAAGACCTTTGTCGGCATCCTGCAGGATATCGCGGTGCCCGGGTTTCTTGCCATCGGCGCCGGATGCCTGATTGTCTCCGGTAACATCGACCTCTCGCAGGCCACCGTCGGCGCCCTGTCGGGCATCATCATCTCCATCGCCATCAGCTGGTGGGGATTGCCGTGGTATGTGGCCATCCTCATCGCTTTCGGTTTTGCCGCGGCCATTGGCGTCATTAACGCCGTGTTAATTAGCTCAATCGGCATGGCGCCCTTTATCGCGACGCTGGCCATGTCGGCCGTTATCCGGGCGCTGATGCAGCTTCTTGCCACGGACGCGAACGGTTCGTTGCAAAGCACCATCACCTTTACAGACCCGACGCTCACCACAATCGGCGGGTATGACATTATATGGAGAATCCCTGCCACCGTTGTTCTTGTTATCGTGGCGTTTGTCGTCTACGGGCTTATTCTCAAGAAGACGGATCTGGGCAGAAGCATCTATATGATTGGCGGTAACAGGAGAGCGGCCAGACTGTCCGGCATTAACTCAAAGGGCATTACGTACTTCCTGTACATAAACTGCTCCATCCTCGGCGCAATAGCCGGTATTGCTTATACGGCCCGCGCCAAGCAGGGCGGCCTTCAGGCCCTTTCAGGGGACCAGTTCACCGGACTGACGGCGGCCATCCTCGGCGGCATCTCGTTTGCGGGCGGCTCCGGAGGCATGGGCGGCGCATTTCTCGGACTTGTTGTCCTGAAAACCTTCTATAAAGGAATGCTGATTGTGGGCTCCAGCACGTACCTCACGCTGGTGCTCTCGGGCGCGCTGCTCATTTTAGCACTTTCCCTGGATGTTTGGAGCCAGAGGCGTCAAAGAAAACGCCTCGGCGTATGATGCGCCATACCATTAGGAAGGAGAGTGCTATCGTAATGGAACTCGAGCAAAAAACTGTGGAAACAACAAGTGGCGCCGAAAAAACGGCGCGTACCTTAGAGTTTAGAGGCATCTCAAAGGCTTTCCCCGGCGTTCAGGCCCTCGATAACGTCAGCTTCAGCGCCGAAGGTGGAAAGGTGCTTGCCCTTCTCGGGGAAAACGGCGCGGGAAAAAGCACGCTTCTCAAGATTTTAAGCGGCGATATCCCCCGGGACGAAGGAGAAATTCTCCTGGACGGGGAGCCCCTTGCCCTCACGTCGCCTAACAAGGCGATTAACCTTGGCATCAGCGTGATTTATCAGGAGCGCCAGCTGATACCGTCCCTGAGCGTGATGGAGAATATTTTCCTCGGCGCCCTGCCGGTCCGGTCGGGATTCGTCAGTTACGGGCAGCTTAAAGCCAAGACGCAGGAGCTCATTGACGAGTTCGGGCTGCCGATTGACCCCACCGTCCCCGTGGCGGCCCTCTCCATCGCCCATCAGCAGATGGTTGAAATCATCAAAGCGTACCGGCGCAACAGCCCCGTTATCTGCTTCGATGAGCCCACGGCACCTTTGACGGATAAGGAAATCGACATCCTCTTTAATCTGATACAGCAGCTTAAAGAGCAGGGGAAAATCATCCTCTACGTCTCCCACCGCATGAAGGAGATTTTCCAGATTACAGACGAAATCGTCGTCCTCAAGGATGGCAAATTCGTCACGAAGCTGAATACATCTGAGACGAACGAACAGGACCTCATCAAGGCCATGGTGGGCCGCGACATCGGCGACACCTACGCCAACTTAAGCCGCAACGACAAATACGGCGACGTTCTGCTCGAAGTGAATAACCTCACCACCTACGCCGTCCACGACGTGAGCTTCAAGCTCCGGAAGGGCGAAGTCATCGGCCTTGCGGGCCTCGTGGGCGCTGGCAGAACGGAGGTCGTTCGGGCGATTTTCGGGGCTGACGCGGTTATTTCCGGCGAGATTAAGCTGGAGGGCCAGCCCGTCAAGTTCGCCAGCCCGCGGGACGCCATCGACGCAGGCATCGCCCTCTGTCCGGAAGACCGGAAAGAGCAGGGCCTCGTCCTGTGGGCGCCTATCACCCACAATGTGAGCCTTCCTGTCCTGAAAAAGCTCAGAAAGCTTCTGTTCCTCGACTCGAAGGCAGAAGACGACTTAACGATGAATGCCATTAATCAGTACAGTATTAAGACGCCGACCCTTGATAAGAAAGTTCTGGAACTGTCGGGCGGCAACCAGCAGAAGGTCATCCTCGGAAGATGGACTTCGAAGCTGATGACGACGAAAGTGCTGATTCTGGACGAACCTACGAAGGGCATCGACGTGGGAACGAAGGCGGAGATCTACCAGATGGTCTGCGACTTTGCCAAGCAGGGAATCGGCGTCATCTTCATTTCGTCGGAGCTGACGGAAGTCATCAACGTGGCGGATACGATTATTGTCATGCACAATGGGCGTATAACGGGTTCGGTTAAACGCGAAGAGGCAACGGAGGAGAACGTCCTCGCGCTGGCCATGCTGGAATAGAGGAGATGATGAAATGAAACAGTCCTTAATAAAAAGAATTATTAACGGGAAATCCACACTTCTCATAATCCTCATCCTGCTTGTCCTGGTGCTTACATATCTCAGAGCGCCGAACGCGCTTACGAAAGGAAACGCCCAGCAGGTTCTGTCTAACCTCTGCTTCTACGGCATATTTGGCGTCGGCGTCGCCATGCTGCTCATGGGCGGCGGCTTCGACTTTGCCACGAGCGCCCACTCCACGATGAGTACGCTGGTGTTCCTCAAGGTTCTTCAGTGGATTCCGGGCATCCCGTGGTTCGTGGCCGCCGTCATCGCGATTATCGCCGGCGCGCTGTTCGGAGGCGTCAACGCCTTTTTGGCGCAGGGGCTTAAGCTGCTGCCCTTCATCGCAACGATTGGTATGAGCTCGGTGTGGGGCGGCTTTGCAAGGTGGGCCACGCGCGGCAACTACGTGGCCATCAACGATCCGGGCTTTTCCGCCGTTACGGCAAAATGCATCGGAAACACCCCCATTCCGTGGCTGTTCGTCTTTGTCATCGCCGTCGTCGTTGCGTACAGCATTGTCTTAAAGTGGACGCGGTTTGGCCGAAGCGTTCTCGTGGTGGGCGGTAACCCCGCAGCGGCTCGCCTAGCCGGCCTCAATCCGGGCAGGATAAAGAGCATTCTCTACATTAACAACGGCATTTTGGCGGCCGTCGGCGGACTCATCTGGTCGTCCCAGCAGAAGATGTACAACCCCACGGGCCTGACGACGCTGGCGCCGGAAATGACGTCTCTGACGGCGGCCATGCTCGGCGGCGTGTCCTTCATGGGCGGCTCGGGAAGCCTCGGGTCGGCGTTTGTGGGTATCACCCTGATTTCCACCCTGTCCTACGCCTTGCAGACCATGATGCTGCCCCTCTGGTTCGTCACCCTCATTAACGGCCTGCTGCTCGTCATTGCGCTGACAATCGACAGCTTCGCTTCAAAGAAAATCAGAAAGAGCATGGCTACAACCGGAATGGTTATGCCGGGCATGAGATAAAACACTGGCATCAGTGGTTGACTGCCCCGCGGGGACGCCCTCACACGCGTATCCCGCCGGCGATGCAGCACATTTCGTAAGTCCGGAAAGGAAAAGAGACGGGAAAGGGGATTTTCATGCCGATGAAAATCCGCCGCCCAAGAGGGAGCCTTCTTCCGGAAGGGAATAACATCCAATCATTGTATAGCAAGTACCGGCCGGGCCGGACCGAATCGTGTTCGGCCCGGTTAGTATGTTAACCGATGCATAATGGAGGAAAAACTATGAGTAAAGTCTATCTAGAACCGGCAAATTCCATCAATGTATACGCCGAATGTGACATACTCGTCGTCGGCGGCGGAAGCGCCGGACACAGCGCCGCGCTGGCCGCGGCACGGGCCGGAGCCAAGAACATCATCCTGATGGAGCGCTACGGCTATATGGGCGGCGACGTCACAGGCGGATACGTCATTATGGTCCCGGCCCTTACATGGTATGAGAAATCCTTTGTACGCGGCATACAGGAGGAATGGTTTACAAGACTTGACCCCATCCCCCAGGCTGTTTTAGGGCCGAAGATTTCTCAGGCCGGCTCCACGGACCCGTTCCTTGTGGAGACGTTTAAGGGCATCCACGGCTGCGTGAAGTTCGGTGAAAACCCGTCCCTCGTCCGGGCTGTGTATTTCGAGCCGAATCAGTTGAAAATCGAAATGGATAAGATGCTGCTGGAGGAGCGGGACCGCATCAAAGTCCTCTACCACAGCTGGGGTGTGAGGCCCATCATGGAAGGCAACGAGGTCAAAGGCGTCATCTTCGAGAGCAAGGAAGGGCGGCAGGCCATCTTTGCGAAGGTCGTCATTGACGCCACCGGCGACGGTGACATTTTCCGTCAGACGGGAACGCCCTATATGTCCCTGGCCAACAGCGAGACCCGCTCGGATAAGACGGCCCTCGTCTGGAGAATCGGCGGCATCAACTGGGACCTCTATCAGGAATGGCTGAGAACCAGACCGAATGCCGACCGCCAGATGTATAAGACCCTCGGCAAAATTGCCGGCTTCCCCAGCATGATTATTGCCTCCAGCCGCAACGACGTCTGCTGGGTCAACAACTGGATTCCCAATAAGGATTGCGCCAAGGTTGAGGACCTGACGAAATCGGAAATCATGGTGCGGGATACCATGCGCGACGTTATCGAGTATCTCCGGGAGGCCTGCCCCGTGGCCTTCAGAAACGCCTATCTGTACGATATCGCGCCGCAGCTGGGCGCCCGCTGCAGCTACAGACTCGAGGGCGAGCACGTCATGACGGTCAACGACTTCGCCTTTGCGCCGAAGTATGACGACGTTATCGCGTGGCACTCCACCGTCTGCCCCGTTAACGACAATGCGCCCATTGAAATCCCGTACCGCTCCATCCTGCCCAAGGGTGTTGACAACCTGCTCTGCCCCGGCCGGCACATTTCCGCAGACGATATCGCCATCGACTGGCTCACCCTCATCCCGCAGTGTATCGGTACCGGTCAGGCGGCCGGCATTGCAGCCGCCGTGGCCCTTGAGCAGGGCACCAACGTCAGAAACGTGGACATTAAGCGCGTTCAGGATATTCTGGTTGTTGATCAGGATGTCCCGCTGCCGCGGCATCCGAAGACGGACCCGGATCTGGAGGAATTCTGCGAAGAGCGCGAGTACGGCCTGTACACGGAAGTGGCGAAAGAGGCGCAGGCCGCAGGCGACGCGCGCAGCGTCTACGACCCGGTGAAGCTGTACCAGCAGCACATGTAAAGTCTTGTGGCGCACGCCACCATGACGTATCTCGGTTAATCTGTATCGTTTTGCTGCCTTTTGGCAGATAAAGTCGAAAAGGTTGATTCCGATAAATTGGCTTCTATCAGAACTTAAGTTCTGATAGGAGCACTTTTTCGGTTAACGGCGGAGAAATCCTTAGCTTTTCGCTCCTTGCGGGCTTGGATGGGCATTGACCCGGCTAACATATTCTTGTAATGATGTAAAAATGATGATATTTTTAGATTGCATCATGTAAAACGTGCTTCGCCTTAAGGGGAAAATGACGGCGATTGAGGAGATGGAAGATTTGAACGGACGTCAAGTCAGGGTAGGCGCGTGCCTGCTTGCCGAGGACATGGAGAGCATGGTTCGGTTTTACAGAGATATTCTGGGCTTTAATACGCAATGGGACGGCGAGAATTTCGCAGAGTTTGAGACGGCAAGCGGTGAGCTTTCCTTTTTCATGTACAGTCGAAAGCAGTTTACGCAGGCAATGGGGGAGAGCTATGTCCCGCCGAAGGGAATCAATCTGACCTTTGAAATCGCCCTCTGGCTGCCGTGCTTTGCCGATGTGGATGCGGAGTATGAACGGCTGTCAAAGTTGGGGGTGCGCTTTCCCGCCGGCAAGCCCCAAACCTTTTCTTTTGGCATCCGTAACTTTTATGTTGCTGACCCGGAGGGCAACCTGCTGGAAATCGGCAGCACCAGGGAAACGTAGTTAAATATGCTCTCGTGCTGTTTGTCGCTTACGGCGATAAAGCCGATCCTCCTCTTGTAGAGCGTTTATGCTGAAAAAAGCGAGCCAGCTTGAATACTGGCTCGCTTTCAAAATTTTGATAGCGCGGGTGTGTTTTTTTGACTGCCGCTCTGGCCGGAGGCAAAGCGTGTGATAATCGCCGCAGCCTCGGCGCTAACGCTGATTTTTTGAGTAACTTACGTACTGAAATTGAAAGGCTTCAAATCGCAAGATTTGAAGCCTTTTCATGTGGAGTCGAAGAGGACTAAACTTTCAGCTGAAGCCGTACACTCTCGCGAGCTGTACGCTATACCAGGACGCCGAATATTGTTGGAAGTCTCGAAAATTTATATGGTGATTTTTGCTCTTACTTTATTGACAAGTCTGTGAAAAAGACATAAAGTCAAGAAAAAGCTGCTGACATTTTATTCAATCCGGAGGGTACAGCATGAAGTACCAGCAAGCCGTTTATGTTTCTCTTTTGGCTGCGTCTTCTTTAACCTCGGCATCCCTCGGAATATTTGCTCTTTTTAAACGGAACAAATCAAAAGGCGCCGTTAGTTTTATGCTGAGCATGCTTGCAGTAACGATATGGTCGGTGGCCCATAGGCTCGAAATGTTAAGCGGCGATTTTTCAACCAAGCTCTTCTGGGCAAATATGCAGTATTTTGCGTATTGCTATTCTCCCGTAACCCTGCTTACCTTGTGCATGGAGTTTACGGGATATGACAAATGGATACGCAGTAAAAGGTTTTTATGGCTTGCTGTCATACCCACCATCATCATTATTCTTGTGTGGACGGATGAGCTGCACGGCTTAATCAGATATGATATGCGCATGAATTATGGTGGCGCTTTCCCCGTCATTGCGAAAGAATACGGCCCTGCGTTTTATGTTCATGGAATCTACTCCCACTTGCTCAACTTAACCGCATGGGCGCTCCTTGTGAAAGCCGCATTTTTTAGCAGCGCCATTTATAAAAAACAGGCCGTCGCCCTGCTTATAGGCGCGAGCCTGATTATTATACCGAACATCCTGTACGTTTTAGGACTGAGCCCCATTAAAAGGATTGACGTCACGCCGGTATTTTTTGGCCCGGCGGGATTAATTATTGCCTGGAGTATTTTTCGTTACAGGTTTTTTGACCTTGTTCCGATTGCCCGTGACAAGATTTTTGAGACAATGGACGCAGGCGCCATGGTACTCGATTTGCAAAACCGGGTTCTGGACATTAACCCCGCGTTTGAAAACATGCTGGACTTAAAAGCCTTTCAGGTAACATCTAAACATGTAGAAGAAGTATGCGAAAAATTGCCCGAGCTTTTGAGGGCTTGCTTGGACAGCAATGCAGACAGGGCGGAGTTTTCCATTGGCGAAGAAAACCCCAAGTTTTATGAGGCGCTTTTCTCTCCTCTTACGGATAACAAGGGCGTGCTTCAGGGAAGGCTTGCGGTGGTCTATGAGATAACCGCAAAGAAACGGGCGCAGCAGGAGCTGTTAAAACAGCAATGGAAACTAGCCGTCATCGAAGAAAGACAGCGGATGGCCAGAGACCTGCATGACAACATCGGGCAGGTACTGGGCTTTATCAACCTTCAGGCTCAGGGCATACGTCAGGAACTTGTAAACGCGGGCATTGAAAACATATCGTTGCGGCTTAATAAACTGGTGGATGCCAGTCAATCGGCCCATACGGAGATAAGACAGTATATTCACGAAGTAAGAAGCTCGGCGTATTTTGAAAAGGATTTTATAACGGCTTTAAAAACGGTGGTATCAAACTTTGAAGAGCAGACCGGCGTGAATGTAACAATAAACATGCCTCCTGATTTCACGGGAGAGGAGCTTGAGCCGGGCTCGCAGATGAATGTCCTCAATATTGTCAGAGAAGCGATGAACAATGTCAGAAAACATGCCAGGGCTGAAAACCTGTACATATCGTTTTCCCTTTCTCAAGGACTGCTGTATACCGTTATAGAAGATGACGGCAAGGGATTTGACCCGGCGCAGCTTCATGCTGCCAAATCCGGGCTTGGTTTAGATATAATGCGGGAGCGCGCGCTGGAAGCAGGGGGGCAGATTGATATAAGCTCCGCCGCAGGCAGGGGAACACGAATAGAGCTTCGTATTCCCCTCAGAGAGGAGATAGACAATGAAACTGATGCTGGTTGATGACCATCCCTTGTTTCTGGAAGGTCTGCAGTACCTTCTGGAGACCCATGGAATCAGTGTGGCAGGTGTGGCGAACAACGGCGGAGAGGCGCTTTTGAAAGCCCGGATTATACGTCCGGATATTATATTGATGGATATAAACATGCCTGTATGCGGCGGGCTTGACGCGCTACAGCTCATCAAAGCGGAAATGCCCGAAATCAAAATTATCATGCTTACAATAGCCGATGATGCCGAGGATTTGCTTCAAGCCGTTAAATATGGAGCATCGGGCTATCTGCTAAAAAGCATAAACGCCAACGAACTGATTGATGCGCTCAATGATATCGAAAAAGGCTATACAAATCTTTCTCCGGACTTTGCCGCCAGGTTGTTTAATGAATATGAAAGGGAGGATACGGCTTTTCCCCCGTTCAGGCAGACGCACTCACCGAGCGGCAGCTGGAGGTACTGAAAATGGCAGCCAGAGGGATTCCCTATAAGGAAATAGGCAAAGCTTTAGGCCTTTCCGAACGGACAATAAAGTATCACATGGGACGGCTTCTTGAACTGTTACATCTTGAAAACAGGGCACAGGTGATTGCGTATGCAGCAAAAATGGGCTTAGTTGAGGATAAAGAAAAGCAATAAGCGAGACTTGAAAACGTCCAACAGCATTGAATAAAAGGAAAGTATCGTATAATTCGATACTTTCCTTTTTGTTATAAAACGACAATTTCCTAGAAAATGCCCGTTATATCAGGGGGGACTGTACTTAGGTACATTGTGGGAAAAGTGCATTATAAATATAATTTAAGCGGATTGTTATTAAAAGGTATTGGCGGAAAGCTTAGTCGGTTTTTGTATCTTTAATAGGGGGATGCGATATGAGTAAAAGGAAAACAATACAAATGCTCGTGGCCATGCTTTTATCTATTATCATGGCTGGAAGTATGACGCCTGTCTCAGCGCTTGCCGTAGATGAGTCTGAGGAAAAAATCTCAGCGCTGGCCGAGGCGGGAACGACTTTGCTGCCGACCGGCGGCGCAGAAGATATTGAGGTAACAGGGGCGGGCACCCAAGCAGATCCTTTGCAAATTGAAAGTGCCGAACAGCTTGCGGCTTTTGCATGGGCCGTGAATAACGGCTTGCTTCCAGAAAGTCTGCCGGAAAAGCCTTTCTTGATTTTAGTAGGCGATATTGATCTCTCCGATTACAACGAGGAAGATTCCGAAGGAGAAGGCTGGGCACCCATAGGCAGATTTAATGTTGATTATTGGTATGTTGATTACTCACCCAAAGACTTATACGCCTTTAAAGGCACATTTGACGGCAACGGCAAAAAAATCACCGGCCTGTATATAAATCGCGAGGAAATGGGTGAAATCGGCCTATTCGGGTACGTTTATGGCGGTACCATAAAAAACGTGACGGTTGAAAACGGCAACGTAACGGGCTGGTACCGTGTCGGCGGTATTGTGGGCTATGTTGAGAACAGTTTTATTGATAATTGCTCTTTCTCGGGAAGTGTGACCGGTGTTTCTTTCGAAGGTTCTTCTGATGATATTGGCGGTATTGCCGGACTCCTTCTAAGATCCAGTATTAAGGACTGCAAGAACACCGGCGACATAATTGGCGACGCCTTTTCAAGTGGTGTCGGCGGAATTGCCGGCGAAATCAACATGTACTGGGATGATGACATTGACGACTACTCTATGCGAAACTGTATAAATGAAGGTACTGTCACCGGCGGCACATATACGGGAGGTGTTATTGGAACGTCATCGGTCTGGTTAGAGGGCTGTGTCAACACCGGGTCCGTGCGGGGAATATCCGAAATTGTCGGCGACTTCTCAGGCTACATAGGCGGAATTGCCGGATTCCAGGGCTATAACATGCTAAACTGTGTCAATACAGGCAACGTCACCGGCATGGCCGATAAGGTCGGCGGTATGGCCGGAATAGTATATGAGGGTACAATTCAAAACTGCTACAACGGCGGTGCCATCTCCGGCGTTGGAGGAGATGTGGGTGGTATGGCCGGTAAAGTAAATGGGGCCATCATACAAAGCTGCGTCAACAACGGCCCGGTATCCGGCGGTGCAAACAATATCGGCGGTTTAGCGGGCAGTCTGGATGGAGCCACAATACGAAACTGCATCAACTATGCCGATATTTCCGTTCATGAATCCGCTATTGCGATTAACGTGGCCGGCGTGGCGGGATACGTTCAGGGTAGAAGTTTGGTGACAAACTGCCTGACAACCGGTGATGTCAGCGGGACAGTGGCAGGAGAAGTCATGCGCGGCGGAATCAGCAGCGTAGTGGGAATGATTGACGACGAGAACCAAGATGAGTTTAGCCCAGTGTCATTCTGTGTTGCGTTGGGGCAGTTCGTCAAAAAAAGCGGTGGTTGTGGCAATGTTAGCCGCTTGGCCTATAGGGATGATATCTCCTATGAGCGAAAGACATATCTTAACTATGCGTGGACAGATATGGAAGTATACTGGGACGATGATGACATAATTCCCAAAGAGGATTTTTGGATTTACCGAGATGGCTTTGACGCGGACGTAGATATTTTATACAAGCTTTGGACTGACACCGAGCCTTATACTGAGCCGGATTGGGAGCCGGGTATCGAACCAGACCTCGAGACGATAGCCAGGGTGTGTGCCAGGCTATTAACAGAAAGCTGGAGAGATGCAGGCGTTTGGACCCTTGCCGACGGAAGGCTTCCGGTACTCACCGGCATGCCAGATGGAACGGTTCAATACGAAGACTTTCCGGACTATATTTCCGGTGTAACCGGGGTAGTGCTTTCTCCGGACTCCGCAAGTGTAAAGAAGGGTTCGACAAAAGCCTTTACCGCCACTGTCGAAGGTATAAATGTTGTAGACGATATCGTGACATGGAGTGTCAGCGGAAATAAACATGAGGACACGACCATAGACAGTTCAGGCGTACTCACTGTGGCGAGAGATGAAACGGCAAAAAGCTTAACGGTTACGGCAGTTTACGATGTCGACCCAAGCAAATCAGCTACTGCCACTGTGACCGTTACATCCACTGCAGCGCCGTACATCCCCGGACCCTCCGGAGGCGGTTCCTCGTCGTCAGGCTCCTCTCCGGCAACAGTTTCCATCGGCGGCGGCGTAACAGAGTCCGTTGATGTTACCACAAGTAACGGCAGTTCCTCGGCAAAGCTCACCTCCGGAATCAGCAGCTATCTGGCGAACGGACAAGCCGTTACCATATCCTTCCCGGAAGCGGACGGTGTAACAGAGTATTCACTGAGCCTCCCTGCCGCCGGTCTGACTGCCGAAGGCGACAGCCAGCTTTCCATCGTTACGGGCGCCGGCAGCGTGAGTCTCCCTTCAGATATGCTGACGGGTATTGCGGCTTCTTCCGGTGGAACAGCCACCTTCAAAATCAGCGGAGTCGATGTCTTCCAGTTGCCGGAGGATGCCCGCGAGGCGGTGGGAGCAAGGCCGGTGGTCTCCCTTTCCATCTCCATTGACGGAGAGCCGATTCGCTGGAACAACCCCGGCGCCCCGGTTACGGTGAGAGTCCCATACACCCCATCCAACGGGGAGGATACCAACGCCATTGTGGTGTGGTACATTGACGGCGCGGGCAATCTCAGCTGCGTAACGAACGGGCGTTACGATGCCGAAACGGGCACGGTGTCCTTCACCACAACACATTTCAGTCATTATGCGGTTGGGTACAACAAAGTTTCGTTTGCGGATGTCCCGGATGGCTCATGGTGTTTTGACGCGGTAACCTATCTCGCCGCCCGGGGGATTATAAAGGGCACAGGCTCCGATACATTCAGCCCCGATGCGTATCTTACGCGCAGCGATTTCATCACGCTTCTCATGCGGGCGTACGGTATCGAGGCGGATGAGGCTTATTCGGATAACTTCACGGATGCAGGCAGTACATATTACACAGGTTATCTGGCTGCGGCAAAGAGGCTTGGGATTTCCGACGGCGTGGGAGATAACAAATTCGCTCCGGAGCAGTTTATCACTCGGCAGGAGACTTTTACACTTATGTATAGGACCCTGAACCTGCTTGAAAAGCTGCCGAAAGAGACTTCCGACAAAAGTCTGCAGAGCTTTTCGGACAGCGGCGACATTGAGCCCTTTGCGCGCGATGCCGTGGATTATCTTGTCAAAGCCGGCGCTATAAACGGCAGCGACAGCATGCTCAATCCCAAAGCCGTCACAACACGGGCGCAAATGGCACAGCTGATATACAATCTTCTGTCCAGACTTTGATTGCAACGTATACGCAACAAATCAAGGTTAGGAAGGTCGTTATAAAACGGCTTTTGCGGATGGGGACGAATATAGCTAAATAGCGTGCAGAAATAAAAAAGGCTTCAAATCTTACGATTTGAAGCCTTTTTCATGGTGGAGACGAAGAGGATTGAACTCTCGACCTTACGGATGCGAACCGTACGCTCTCCCAGCTGAGCTACGCCCCCAAGAGCCATCACCTTTTGGCGACAGCGAATAGATTATAGCAGAATTTGCGGCGGGTGTAAAGTCCCCTTCGCATAAATTTTTAGTGCCAATCGGGCTAAAAACTGCCGGCCTGCGGGCCGTACGTAGTTGCCGAGGGTGGCCCGAGGAATATAAGTGTCGGCTCACAACACCGGCTTGCCCGCCCGCGCAGGGAGGGCGTCCAGAAAATGAGTGGGCCGTACCGCACCGGCTTGCCCGTGCAGGGGGCGTTGGACGCCGCCGGCCTATCCGGGCGGGAGCCTTCGATCACGAGCGGGTTTGTCCGCGTAGGCGCGCGGCACACACCGTCGGTTTATTCGAGCGGGAGCCACCGAACACGCACCGGTGGGGGTATGTAGCGTTCAAGGGCGTTCCGCGGAAGACGAGTGTCGGCTCACAGCGCCAGTTGGCCGCGCAGGGGAGCGGTACGGCTTAATCGGGCGGGAGCCGCCAAACACGAGCCGGTTTGTCAGCGGGTGGTATGAAGCGCTCAATGGCTTCCGAGGAAACGAGTGTCGGATTACAGAACCGATTTGTTCCTACAGGGGGCGCGGCGTTCAAGGGCTTCCGCAAAAAACGAGGGCTTCGGCAGTTTTTATGCCGAAGCCCGTGGAAGCGGTGGTGTGCCGCTTTGGTGCGTTGCCGTTATCAGCCGTTGCCCCAGTTGACACCGGCGCTGGATACAGCCGCGCCGCAGGGGTCGACCACGCAGGCACCGCCGTCCACCATAATCGTGGTGCCGGTAATGAATTTCGATTCGTCGCTGGCGAGGAAAACAACCGCGCCGGAGACTTCGTCCGGAAGAGCCGGGCGGCGCAGAGGAATGAAGCGGGTCATGGCATTCAGTGCGCCGGTGATGTCCGTGTTCAGGGAATCAGCCAGACCGGACATGGAGTGCTCCAGCATCTCCGTGCGAATCGGGCCGGGGGCCA
The DNA here is from genome assembly GCA_012838125.1 of Papillibacter sp. GTDB lineage: Bacteria > Bacillota > Clostridia > Oscillospirales > Oscillospiraceae > Sporobacter. The sequence continues at coordinate 765 of DUPW01000040.1, read as the reverse complement.
CGATGTTGCAGCGGATGTTCTGCGGGCCGTAGTCGAGGGCCACGGCGTTGGTCAGGCCGATGAGGCCGGACTTGGACGCCGAGTACGCCGGCATGGCGGGGATGTTGCGCACAGCCGCCAGCGAAGCGATGTTGATAATCGAGCCGCCGCCGATTTCAGCCATGTGGGGGATGGCCGCCCTCATCATGAGGAAGGGGCCGGTGAGGTTGATATCGATAATCTGCTTCCACTGTTCAATGGGAATGTCCGTGACGGTGCCGGCCGGGTCGATACCGGCGTTGTTGACGAGAACGTCGATTTTGCCGCCGAAGCTGATGGTTGCGTCCACCATGGCCTTTGCGGATTCAACATCGGAAACGTCACCTTGAACAACGAGTACGGAACCTTCAGGCAGACCGTTTGCCACCTTTTCCAGCGGCTCTCTGCGGCGGCCGGTGATAACGACCTTCGCACCCTCCTCAACGAAAGCTTTGGCAAACGCTGCGCCGAGGCCCGTTCCGCCGCCTGTAATCAGGGCTACTTTACCATTCAAACGACCACTCAATTTCATAGCCTCCTATGCTTATTATAGTGTTCATGGAAGAGTCTTCTTCCCGTATTATATCGAAAAAATTGCAGCTTGTACATAAGACAATTTAATTATATTTCCTTTGCGCTCTGAAAACGCCCTCTGTGCGGCGGCGCGGGAGCGGCTGCGGGAGCCAGAAACTTCATCGGCGCCGGCATCATGCCGCCCCGCTTTGGGCGGGTGGCGGCGGCGAAGTC
>DUPW01000039.1 GCA_012838125.1 Papillibacter sp. | reverse complement strand
GTCACTGTCGCCATGTCCACCACCAGAGACGTCGTTCTCGAGAGGGTGTCCACTGCCCCAAAGGAGCGGAAGAGAACGCCGCGGCTGAGGCTGGCCGTTATGCCCGCAAAATACGCCAGGGGCACCGCCAGAATGAGGGCATTCTGTCCGGCGGTTAACAGCAGCCCCAGCGCCCGTTCAAGCCAGAGGGCGTAGCTCTGCTGAAAAAGAAGCGGCACGAGTACGCCGACAATTACGGCGGCGGCCAGAACGAGAGGGGCGTATATGCGGGAAAAAAACGTCATCCGCCCCATCCGCCTCGGATAGGCGCCGTCGTTTTCCGAAAACTTCTGGGAAAAGGATACGGCCGCGTCATGCCGTGCGTAAAGCCGCAGGGTCTCTTCCACCACGATGCTCCCTTCCTGCACCGCGTCCCCCTCTTCCACGTAGCGCGGGCCTTCTCCGCCCGACTGCGCAATTTTTGCCTTGCCTTCCGCTACGGTGCCGGACACCGCCACCGTCTCCCCCGGATGAAAAACCAGCACATCGCCGGACTTGACGTCGCGAAGGGGAACGGATACGGTATTGCCGTTTTCCATGCGGTAAACGAACCGGCTTTCCTCCGGCGCGACGACGCCGATGCGCATCTCGGCAAAGGCGGCGGCGAAGGCGGCAACCATCACGCCGACGCGGTAGATGAGAAGCGCCGCCGTCCCCTCCTTCCCTGCATGAAGGGCAAAGGCGCCCGCCGTGGCCAGCACGAAAAGGAGTTCTTCATCGATACCACGACGGCGCAGGAGCTTCATAGCGGCCGAAAAAACGAGGTCAAGGCACAGGATAATGGCGGCGGCGGCGGTAAAGATCAGAGCGCCCCGCGGCTCAATAGGCAGAAAACGCCCCAGCAGAAACAGGGCGAGCGCGAAGGTGACCGCAACAAGTTTCGGAAGGCTCGCCTCCTGCGGCAGCTGAAAACGCGTTTGGGAACTGTTCTTCATTTTCATAGCTGGCTCCTTCGTCGGATGGGTTTTTCTAGTTCGTTTGCTTAGATGCGCCGGTATCGCAAAAGAGGCGAATGGAACAGGCGGCGCAGTCCGGTCGCCGGGCGGTGCAGACGGCGCGGCCGTGCAGCACGAGGCGGTGGCAGAAGTCGTTGGCCTTTTCAGGCGGCAGGATGTTTCGCAGTTCCCTTTCGATTTTCACCGGGTCCTTCGTGGAGACGAGGCCGATGCGGTTTGACAGGCGGATGCAGTGGGTGTCCACCACCACCGCAGGCTTGTTGTGCACGTCCCCCAGTATGAGGTTCGCCGTTTTTCGTCCCACCCCGGGAAGGCGCAAAAGCTCTTCCATCGTGTCGGGCACGCGGCCCCCGAAGTCCCGTATGAGCATCTGCGCTGCCAGAACGATATCCCGGGCTTTCGCACGGAAGAAACCGCAGGAGTGGATGATTTCCTCCACGTCGGAGACCTCCGCCTTAGCAATGGCTTTCAAAGTAGGGTACTTATTAAAAAGCGCCGGCGTGATTTTGTTCACCCGCTCGTCCGTGCACTGGGCGGCTAGGCGCGTTGCAAACAGAAGCTCGTAGTCCTTCGTATAATGAAGGGAACAAATGGCTTCGGGATAGTCCCTTTCCAGCCGGCTGATGATTTCGTCAATCGGTTTAGTTGCCTGCATAAAGCTCTCCAAATGATAAAGAATTTTCTCATACACAGCATATCACGAACAGCGTCGAAACGCCATAATTTTGCCCTTTTTAGTGTTGAAATGTGTTGGTTTCTTTTATATAATGAACGTTGTATAAAAATGAGTAGGTTTACTGGAGGAACAATTCGTGTTAAGAGAGACGATGGCCTATATCTCAGGCTATGACCCGGAAGTGGGCGCGGCGATAGAGAGAGAATTTGCCCGCCAGCGCCGCAACATTGAGCTGATTGCGTCGGAAAACTGCGTTTCCGTCCCCGTCTTGCTCGCTGCCGGCACAGTGCTGACCAACAAGTATGCGGAGGGGTATCCCGGAAACCGCTACTACGGCGGCTGTGAAGAAGTGGACGTGGTGGAACAACTGGCGATTGATCGCGCAAAAGAGCTCTTCGGCGCCAAGTTTGCCAACGTGCAACCCCATTCGGGCGTATCGGCAAACTACGCCGCTTACATGGTTCTCACGCAACCGGGTGACACCGTCCTCGGCATGAATCTCGACCACGGTGGGCATCTATCCCACGGCAGCCCCGCCAACTTCTCCGGCAAGTATTATAACATTGTTTCCTACGGCGTTACACCCGATACAAACGTCATCGATTACGACGAGGTGCGCCGCCTTGCAAAAGAGCACCGCCCGAAGATGATTGTGGCGGGCGCTTCCGCCTATCCGCGCATCATCGACTTTAAGGCTTTTTCCGAAATCGCCAAGGAAGTGGGCGCATACCTGATGTGTGACATCGCCCACATTGCCGGCCTTGTGGCCGCCGGCGAGCACCCGTCGCCGATGCCCTATGCCGACATCGTTACCACGACGACGCATAAGACCCTGCGCGGCCCCCGGGGCGGTCTGCTCCTGACTAACGACCCGAAAATCGCGAAGAAAATCAACAGCGCCGTCTTCCCCGGCTCTCAGGGCGGCCCCCTTATGCACATCGTCGCCGCTAAAGCCGTGGCCCTTGGGGAGGCGCTGAAGCCCGAGTTTAAGGAATACCAGCGTCAGATTCGCAAAAACGCCGCCGCGCTGGCCGAGGCCCTTTTGGAGCACGGCTTCAACCTCGTCTCCGGCGGGACGGATAACCACCTCATGCTGGTGGACCTGCGCCCCTTCAACATCACGGGACGGGACATGGAGCGCAAGCTGGATGCGGTCTACATCACCGCCAACAAAAACAAAATCCCCAACGACCCGCAAAACGCCTCCCTCACCAGCGGCGTCCGTCTCGGCACGCCGGCGGTCACAGCCCGGGGCTTTAAGGAGGAGGACATGAAGAAGGTGGCGGAGCTGATTTACCTCGCCGCCTCGGATTTCGACAGCAAAGCAGACACGATTCGCTCAGAAGTCCAGAAACTCACGGACAAATATCCGCTTTACGAATAGACAACTTTTGGGTACAATGTAACAAGACACACCCAATGCGGGCGGGCACAAGCCCGCCCGTTTGCTTCGGAGGTGAAGACCATGTACCGCCCCCTCGCCGATGAAATCCGCCCGACGTCCTTTGAGGACATCGTGGGACAGGAGCACATCATGGGGATGCTGCGCCGCATCGTGGACAGCGGGAAAATCCCCAACATGATTTTCTACGGCCCCTCCGGCTCCGGAAAAACCACGGTGGCCAACATCATCGCCACAAAGTCCGGCCGGACGCTTCACAGGCTCAACGCCACCACGGCCAGCTTGTCCGACATTAAGGACATCATCGCCCAGCTGGACACCCTCCTCTCCCCCAACGGCGTCCTGCTGTACCTCGATGAAATCCAGTACTTTAACAAAAAGCAGCAGCAGTCCCTTCTGGAGTTCATCGAAAACGGGAAAATCACTCTCATCGCCTCCACAACGGAAAACCCCTACTTTTACGTCTACAACGCCATTTTAAGCCGCTCCACGGTGTTTGAGTTCAAAGCTGTGCCGGCAAATGAGGTGGAAAAGGCGGTGCGCCGCGCCATTGGTATCCTTGCCGAACGTGCCGGCGTCACGCCGGAGGTGGAGCCGGGGGTGGTGGAGCATATCGCCTCCTCCTGCGGCGGGGATGTGCGCAAGGCCATTAACGCCGTGGAGCTGCTCTTTTCTGCGTCGGCCCACAGCGAGGGCGTCACGCTCCGCCTTGAGGACGCCCGCCTGCTCTCCCAGCGCAGCGCCATGCGCTATGACCGGGACGGGGACAGCCACTACGACATCCTCTCCGCCCTGCAAAAGTCCATCCGGGGCTCCGACCCGGACGCCGCCGTCCACTACCTTGCCCGACTCATCGAAGCCGGAGACATCCTCTCCGCCTGCAGGCGTCTTCTCGTCATCGCCTGCGAGGACGTGGGACTGGCCTATCCGCAGGCCATTGCCATTGTGAAAGCCTGCGTGGACAGCGCCCTTCAGCTGGGCCTTCCGGAAGCCCGGATTCCTCTGGCCCATGCGGCGGTGCTTCTCGCCACGGCGCCGAAGTCAAACTCCGCTTACGTTGCCATCGACACCGCCCTGTCGGACATCAAAAAAGGGCGCACGGGAGACATCCCCCGGCACCTGCAGAACGTCCACGCAGATACCACGGGAATGGAGCGGCAGCAGGGCTACATCTACCCCCACGATTTCCCCAACCACTGGACGGCTCAGCAGTACCTGCCCGACGCCATAAAAAACCGGGTCTACTACACCTTCGGAGAGAACAAAACGGAGCAGGCGGCAAAGCGGTATTGGGACCTCGTCAAAAACCCTCAGAAAAGGGAGGGATAGGCCTTGGACGTGCGCATTGACGACGTGCTGACGTTAAAAAAGAAGCACCCGTGCGGCTCTCAGGCCTGGCAGGTGCTCCGAATCGGGGCAGATTTTAAGCTCCGCTGTCTCGGCTGCGGGCATCAGATTATGAGCCCCCGCAGCAACATCGAGAAGAACATCCGAAAAATCACACGGGACGGGGAAACCTTCTCCCCTACCGCATGATTTCGTCAAGAATATCGTACACGTTCGGGTAAAATAGAAACGCCGTATCAATCCCCGCCCGGGCGGCATGGGTGAGCTTTCGCCGGATGGTGGCGGCGTTGTCGAAAAGGACGAAGTGGGTCCGTTTGCGGCTGCGGTAGATGAAGTAGGACGCCACCAGCTCCTCGGAGTAGTGGATTTTCGGCTTGTATGTATCAAGCAGCGCCTCAAGCTCCTCCTGCATCAGTTCCCGTCCCGTCCCCGTTTTGGCGGGAAGGGTAAAATCCATCCGCACCCGCTCGATTTCAAGGGCGATGTTTTCCGCACCGTACCGGGCGACGGCCTCCCGGAGATGGCGCGCAAGACTCCCGCCTGAAAGGGCCGTCTGAACCAGCACCACGGCGCCGGGCACCATGTCCGCCATGGACTCCGGCACGTATACGGTAAGCCCCGTCGTCTCCCGCAGGTTGGCAAGGCGGCTTGCCAGCGCCGCCTGACCGAGCCCGATGCGGTCTGCAGGGTTTAAGACAACGCCCGAAAACCCGCCCGCCCTGCATTCGGCGTAGATTTCTTCAACAAGGCCGGAGAGCGGGCCGCCGCCGGTGTAGCCGCTGGTGTCGAGAACCATGAGGCCGCCGGCATAGCGGGGGGCGCCCTGTGCGCGGTAGAGGTGATAGCCGCGGCCGATTTTGTACGTCATCAGGGCCACAGGCAGCCCCGTCCGGGCCGCCGGTTCTATGAACTCCTTCGGCGCGGCAAGGATGATGTTCGTCTTGTTCTCCAATTGTGCACCCTTCCTTATCCGTGTTAAAATCACATCACACAGCGCCTATCCGGCAATGCACAGGCCGCATCGCGCTATCGTACCAGTATTACAAATATGAAAGCGGGAGGGCCGATATGAGCTTTTCTTTAATACCGGACTACTCCTTTCCGGATATTTGCAAAGTCACCCCTGAATTTCTGAAAGAAAAAGGCATCCGCCTTTTGCTGCTGGACCTCGACAACACCATGGCGCCCTACGGCACCGTCATCCCCACCCGGGAAATCGCCGAATGGGCAGAGACCGTCCGCCAAAGCGGCATCGAGACCTTTATCCTCACCAACAACAACGGCTCCGAGCGGGTGGAAGCCCTCTCAAAGGCCTTGGACATGGGGTACATCATGGGGGCGAAAAAACCCTTCGTCTCGGGCATCAACCGCGCCCTTGACAAGCTGGGCTTTCGCCACGAGGAGACGGCCCTGGCGGGCGACCAGATTTTTACCGACGTCCTCGCCGCCAACTGCGCGGGGATTACCTCCATCATCGTGCGCCCCATTAAGATAGTCAATCCCCTCCTCAACGTCCGCTACTGGCTTGAGGCGCCTTTCCGCGCCTTGTGCCCCAATAAGATGTAAATGCCGCGGCGAGCAGCCCTCATTCCGGCCGCTCGCCGTGTTGTAAAGGAGGCCGAACATGGACACTGTATCGAAAATCCGTGCGCAGCTTCAGGAGACGAATCTCGACGCACTCCTTGTGACAAGCGCAGCAAACAGGCGCTATGTCACGGGCTTTCCCTCCTCCGCCGGCGCCCTCTTCATCACGCGCAGCCGCGCCGTATTTATGACGGACTCACGCTACATAGAGGCGGCTCAACGGGCTGTTAAGTCCGCCGAGGTGCGCCCCGTCACGGCAAAAGACACGTATTCGTCCCACATTAAGCAAATCATGGAGGAGGAAAACGTCGCCGCCGTGGGCTTTGAAGAGGAGTCCATGACCTATTCCGAATACCAGACGTGGACGCAGAAAATCGGGGACGTACTCCGCCCGGCGCAGAAAATCCTCACGAATTTGCGGGCGGCGAAAAGCCGTGAGGAGCTGGGTGCCCTGCGGGCGGCGCAGACCATTGCAGAGGAGGCCTTTTACTCCATTTTGCCGATGATATCCACAAAAATCACCGAGCGGGAGCTGGCCACGGAGCTGATTTACCGGCTTCTTCGCTGCGGGGCGGACGACATTTCCTTTGAGCCCATTGTGGTTTCCGGCATCCGGTCGAGTATGCCCCACGGCGTTCCAGGGGATGATAGGATTCAGAAAGGCTTTCTGACCATTGATTTCGGCGCGAAAAAGAACGGCTGGTGCTCCGACACGACGCGCACCCTCTGCGTGGGCGAGCCCACGAAGGAGATGCGGAAGGTGTACGACACGGTGCTCTCCGCCCAAAAGGCCGGCATCGCCGCCGCCCGGGCCGGCATCCCGGGGTGCGATGTGGACGCCGCGGCGCGGCGCGTCATCGAAGCGGCGGGATACGGCGACTACTTCGGCCACGGCTTCGGCCATGGGCTGGGGCTGGACGTACACGAAGGGCCGAATCTCTCTCCGTCGAATAAGGAGCCCCTGCCTGTGGGGGCGGTTGTGTCGGCGGAACCGGGCATTTACATCCCCGGGCGGTTTGGCGTGCGCATTGAAGATGTGCTGTATCTCACTGAAGACGGCTGCGAAAACATCACAACTTTGCCGAAGCATCTGGTGATTGTGTAAATTTTCCTTGCAATAGGCGAATATATAGGATAAAATAACGCAGTTAGAAGACAATATACGGGAGGATAAAATATGATCTCAGCAAGTGATTTCAGAAACGGCGTAACCTTTGAATGGGACGGCAAGGTCATGCAGGTTATTGAATTTCAGCATGTTAAGCCGGGTAAAGGCGCAGCATTCGTGCGCACGAAGATGAGGAACGTTATCACTGGTGCCGTCACTGAGACCTCCTTTAGCCCCACCGATAAGTTTGAAAACGCATACGTTGAGCGCCGTGATATGGAGTACAGCTATAACGACGGAAACCTGTACTATTTCATGGATATGGAAACCTACGAGCTTGAACCGATTGACGGCAGCCTGCTTGGGGACAATTTCAAATTTGTCAAAGAGAACATGACATGCACCGTTCTCTCCTACAAGGGCAAGGTCTTTAGTGTCGAGCCGCCGACCTTCGTCGAGCTGGTTATCACACAGACCGAACCGGGCGTCAGAGGCGATACGGCAACGAACGTAACGAAACCGGCCGTTGTTGAAACGGGCGCGGAAGTCCGCGTTCCCCTCTTCATCAACGAGGGTGACAAAATCCGAATTGATACACGTTCAGGCGAATACCTCGAGCGCGCTAAGGGCTAAGCGCCCCGCCTGTTCAAGCATACCGCGCCGCGCGTAAACTCGACTGCTCATTACAAAAGGAGGTATCGTTATGACAGTGACAGAAAAAGTAGCGTATTTGAAGGGCCTCGTTGACGGAATCGGCCTCGACACCGAGAAGAAGGAAGGCAAAATCCTCGCTGCCATCATCGACACCCTCGAGGACATCTCCCTTGACCTCGAGGCACTGCACGTGTCCACCCAGGATTTAGGCGAGCAAATCGATTTCCTTTCCGAAGATTTGACGGATCTGGAAGACGTTTTCTACGCCGAAGATGACGAGGACGAAGACGACGAAGACTACTTCCCGCACCATCACCACCACCATCACCACGGCCGCTGCTGCGACCTCGAGGACGACGAAGACAACGACGAGGACGAGTGCTGCTGCGGACACGGACACGACGGTTACGCCTACGAAGTCACCTGCCCGTCCTGTGACGCTGATATCGTCATCGACGAAGACGACCTCGACAAGGGCAGTGTCGTCTGCCCCGGTTGCGGTGAAACCCTCGAGTTTGAGTTCGACGAAGACGACGATGAAGTCGGAGACGAAGACGTCGCCGAGCAAAACGACGAAGAATAAGCACAATAACGCAAAGCGCCTCCAAAAGGAGGCGCTTTTTTTATGCGGTTGTAATCGTCTGCTTTGCGCTTAAATTCCCCACGTTGGGTGGTTTTATCTTTTGTTAATAGAACCCGTCCTCAACGAGTATCGTATCCAGCGGGGGCAGGCCGTCGGTAAGCCCGATGGAGTAGAGTGTATAGGCTACCCCCCGCTCTAAGGTGTATTCCGATGTAATAAAGCCCGATTGCGTACTGCCGGCTGGCCGGATTCGGAACAGGTAATTCCCGGGCTCCAGGCGGGCGTAGCGCGTGTGCTCCGAAAAGCAGACGGAGCGGAACAGCCGTGTTCCGTCCACAGGTGAAAACTCAAGGGCAGGAGAGTCCTGCGTGAGGTTGACGTAGCGGAGCGCCGCAAGGTTCGGCCGCCTCATGCGGGTGTAGAGCCGGTAGATTTCGGGGATTACGAGTATGGCCGTTTTCGGCACCGTGCAGATAATGGCAATCGTCATGACGGTTCCGGCCGTCACGGTCAGGCAGGCTTCCGTCAGCGGCGGGGGCGGAAGGCCCGACTCCTTCCAGTTCCCCGAGTGGGACGGGTACACGCTGACGCAATAGCTGCAGGGCGTCACCGAGAAATAATCTGTAATCTCCCCGTATGAGACGTGTCCGGCAACGCATTTATCGTTGGCATAAATATCAACCGGCAGCTTGTCGGGCGACGCGTTCAAAAACCGTACGTAAGAGGGCTTAGTCGCGCCAGCTCCGGTGGAGAGCTTGCTGCACCATAGTGAACTCATAGTATGTACCTCCTGATGCTGACACATCCAGCTACACTATTGTATGAGCGCATCCCCTTTGTGGTGTGTTCTCCCTAACAGGAGGTCCATCTAAAAGACGCGCCGATGGCCCTGGGGCCCTCGGCGCGTTCTGTCATTTAATTCTCAGGCGTTCTGCCAAGGCTTCGTCCGGCTCCACGATGCAGGTTTTGAAGTTTGTGTACGTCACCATACCGGGCCGTCCGCCGGGCATTTTCCGCACATTTCGGACGGGGGCATAGTCCACAGCCACCTTCCCCCCTCCGCGGGCTTGAGAGAACGTTGCCGCGAGGACGGCGGCCTGATAAATCGTCTCCTCCCCCACTTCCCTGCCGCCTGTGGCAATAATCACGTGGGAACCGGGAATCTTCTGAGCGTGGAGCCAGATATCCGATTTCATCGCCATCTTATGCGTGAGGCGCTCATTTTGCATGTTGTTCCGCCCCACAGTAATGAGAAACCCTTCGTCTGACTGAAAGCGCATGGGCGCACTCTCAGGCCGTTTTACCTTCTGCCCGCTCTTTTGTGGCCTTAAATAGCCCGTTTGGACGAGTTCCTCCCGGATTTCCACAAGGTCGCTCTCCGCCTCGGCACGCTGCAGCGCCTCTAAAACGCTTTTTAAGTACTCCAGTTCCTGCTCCCCCAGCACAATTTGCTCCGTGAGCATGATTTCCGCATTTTTAAGCTTCGTGTACTCCTTGTAGTACTTTGCCGCGTTCTGCTGGGGCGTTTTCATCGGGTCGAGGGGAATTTCCGTCTCTCCTCCCTCCTCCGCGTAGAAGTCCTCCACCCGGACGGAGGAGAGGCCTTTTTCAATGCGGTGGAAGTTTGCGGTGAGAAGGTCCCCGAGCTGGCGGATGCGCTCCCGCTTTTCCGTTTTCGCAAGCTCCATGCGCTGGGCTGAGAGCTTGCGGGCAATGCGGTCGTGAGCGTTTTTAACGGTTTTTGTAAGCGTCGAAGCCCTCAGCCTCATTCGCTCGGCCTGGGCGCGGCGGGTGTAAAACCTATCGAGAAGCTGGGAGAAGTTCTCCATCCCCTGCGCTTCCATGGCCCCGCCGTACTGCCTTATGGGCATAAACGTAAAGTCCCGGGGCTTGCCGCTTCCATCTATGAGCATAACGGGGGCGGCGTCTCCGGTTGTGGCTTTCTCAAGCACGCCGAAAAACGCCTGCGTCAGGACCTCCCGCGCCCCCTGGCTGCAGAAATGGGCGACGGGGGTATCCGTATCCCCGCTGGATAGAAACACAATCTCCCGGGCAACGAGGGGCGAGATGCCCGCCATGGTCTCCGTAAGCCACTTGTCCGCCGGACGGTCTTGCGGGGCGTTTTGAAGGAGGGCGCTCAACTCCTCCCCTGTCAGCTCCATGGGGATGCGCTTCGTTTGCGGCGGCAGGCGGTACACAAGCCCCGGGAGAAGCTGCCGTTTTTCCGACATGAGCATATCCACCCGACTTAAACAGTCGAGGATGTAATGCGCCCCGTCCGTCAGGATGATGTTGGAGTACCGCCCCATCATCTCCACGATGAGGTGCTTTTCCACGTTGTCCCCCAGCGCGTCGGAGCTTTCAAGGCGAAAGTCGAGAAGGCGCTCACAGGGCGGCTGGGTAATCTCCTGTATCCGCGCCCCCACAAGGTGCTTGCGCAGGAGCATGCAGAACATAGGGGGCGACGCGGGGTTTTCAAAGGCGGCCTCCGTAAAGTGGCAGCGGGCGTCCCCCGTTCCCGCGGAAAGCAGCAGACGCTTTGACCCCTCCTGCCGGCTGCGGACAGTCAGTAGGATAGTATCCCGTTCCGGCTGCTGGACTTTATCTATTTTTGCGCCAATAAGAGCCTCCCGCAGCTCACGGGCGAGTGCGGAAAGGCATAGTGCGTCAAGAGGCATACTTCTGTCCTTCCTTATGGGCGGTCCGTTTTGATAAATTGCTTCACTCCGGCGGCCTGCCCGTCTCTCTGATGCGTTAAGGTGGCCCCGCCCGAGTACTGCCGATTAGGCGGCGGCCGTTTGATTTCTAATCCGTCTAAAAAGGGCGTTTTGCTCCTTTTATCGCCTGCAAATCAAGGGGCGTAGATTTATCGTCTTACCCGTATTGGGGATAACCTGTTCATCCCATCAAAACGCCTTATGCGTAAGCGGTAGCCCTCTACCTTACGCGCCATCTTGGGCGGCGTCGATGCTCCTTATGCAGATTTCAAACAGCTCATGAAGCCGCTCCCGCCGATCCTTGAGGTAGAGGTAGCCGAACAGGGCCTCAAGGCCCGTTGCGGCGTGGTACTCCTCATGGCTGGCGCTGCGCCGGCCGGGGACGGATTTTGTGTTCCGCCCGCGTCGGTAGACGGCTTCCTCCTCCTCCGAAAGGTGGGGAAGGCACGCTGCCGCCGCCCGGGCCTGGGCCGGTGCGGAGACGTATCGAATGGTGGCCGCGTGGAGCCCCTTGGCCGTGGCGCGCCCGATGGCGCACAGCCAGGAGCGGACCATCAGTTCATAAACAGCGTCGCCGAGGTGCGCAAGGCCGAGGGATGAGATTTTCCGAATCTCCTCCTCCGGCAGATTGGGCGCGAAATAGTCCATACTTTTTCTTCACTCCGTTAAAACACCCGCGAATAGGCAGTAAGCGCCCTGTACGCATCAGGCGTCCGATTTTCTGTTTTGGAAAACGACGATATTAAACACATTGCCCATAATGACAATCAGGCTGCAGATATACACCCAGAAAAGGAGAATGATAAAGGACGCGAGGGACCCGTATACAACGGGGTAGTTCACCGATTCCGTCACAAGGCGGGAGAACACGGCGCTGACGCCCACGAGCAAAATCGCCGCCACGCCGGCGCCGGGCAGACGCCGGACGGTTTTCCCCTCTCGGGGCGCCGTGATGCGGTAGACGAAGTAGATGGCCCCCAGAAGCAGGACAAACAGCACAGCAAAGCGCAGCCACTGCCAGATGTAAAAGACGGGGGCGATGTCAAAATACCGGTCGAGAAAGCGGATGAACCACTCCCCCGACATAATGACGACGCCCGAGGCGAAAATTGCAAGCAGCAGCCCCACCGACACGCCGAAGCTGTAGACGTACCAGAGAATCCCAGTAAACCGGGGCTTGCCCTGCAAATCGGCCATAATGCTCATAATCGTGCGAAACACCGAGGCCGCCGAGGTAATGGAGACCGTGGCACCCACGATAATCATGAAGGTGGACGTGTTGCCGCTGACGTAGATAAGGTGTTCGGTGATAATCTCCCGCACGCCTTCCGGCACGATATTGCCCAGCATGCCAAAGAGGCCTGTGGCCGATAGGTTCAGGCTCGTCAAAATCGCGTAGGCGCAGATGAGCAGTGGAAAGAGGGATATGGTGATGTAGTACGCCATCGCCGCGGCGCTGCGGCCCACGTGCTGGCGCAAATACACCCGATAAATCTCTTTCGCGGTTTCGACAAGCTTTTTCAGAAAACAACACCTCTCGATAAAATGAGAATCGGGACGGGCGCACAAAGCCCCGTC
>DUPW01000038.1 GCA_012838125.1 Papillibacter sp. | reverse complement strand
GTCTTTTCCCGCGGTCCAGTATTAAAATACTGACCTGTTTTGACTCTATCATAATGGGAGTTTATGACGAATGTATGAAGAAAAATAAAACAATCGGAAAATATCCATCGCACGGGTCTTTCCCCCCTGTTCCGGCCGCGCTTGACAGCGTGCAAAACTCATGATAATTTAGTTTTCTAGGCGCAGACAGCTTATTTTGCGCCATTTTCAGCCGGATTTTACGGCTGTGGCCAGAAGGAGATGACCTGAGTGTCCGAATACACATTCGAAAACGAGGAATATAAGAAGGCTTATCGGCACACCACCGCCCATATACTGGCGCATGCCGTAAAGCGCCTGTTTCCGCATGCGAAACTCGCCATCGGCCCGGCGATTGAGGACGGGTTTTATTACGATTTCGACGTCCCCGAGCCCTTCTCACCGGAAGATCTCGAGCGCATCGAGGCGGAAATGAAAAAAATCATCAAAGAAAAGCTCCCTCTTGAGCGTTTCGAGCTGCCTAGACAGGAAGCTTCCGACCTCATGAAGGATGAGCCGTATAAAATCGAGCTGATAGACGACCTGCCGGAAGACGCCGTCATCAGCTTCTACCGTCAGGGCGATTTTACGGACCTGTGCGCCGGCCCGCACCTTGACACCACGGCCCGCGTCAAGGCCAACGCCTTTAAGCTCACAAGCTGCACCGGCGCGTACTGGCGCGGCGACTCCAACAATAAAATGCTCCAGCGTATTTACGGCACCTGCTTTATGTCGAAAACGGAGCTGGAGGCGTATCTCGCCCGCATCGAGGAGGCCAAGCGCCGCGACCACCGTAAGCTGGGCCGTGAGCTTGACCTGTTTGCCGTCTTTGAAGAAGGCCCCGGTTTCCCCTTCTTCTTCCCCAACGGCATGGTCATCCGCAACGAGCTGGAAAACTACTGGCGGGACCTGCACCGCACCCGCGGGTATCAGGAGATAAAAACGCCCATTATCCTCAACGAGGACCTCTGGCACCGCTCCGGCCACTGGGATAAGTACAAGGAAAACATGTACTTTACGGAAATTGACGAAGGCGCCTACGCCGTCAAGCCCATGAACTGCCCGGGCGGTATGCTGGCCTACAAGCGCCGTATGTGGTCTTACAAAGACCTGCCCCTGCGGGTCGGTGAGCTGGGACTTGTCCACCGGCATGAGCTCTCCGGCGCGCTGCACGGTCTCATGCGCGTGCGCGCCTTTACGCAGGACGACGCCCACATTTTCATGACGGAAGAGCAGATGGCCTCGGAAATCAGGGGCGTCATCGAGAAGATTGACAGCATCTACGCCACCTTCGGCTTTGATTACTATCTGGAACTGTCCACCTGCCCGGAAAACTTCATCGGCACGCCGGAGATGAAGGAGCGCAGTGAGCGCGTCCTGAAGGAAGTTCTGGACGGCATGGGCCGCGATTACGTCCTCAACGAAGGGGACGGAGCCTTCTACGGCCCCAAAATCGACTTCCACCTCACGGACGCCATCGGCAGAACGTGGCAGTGCGGCACGATTCAGCTGGACTTCCAGATGCCCGAACGCTTTGAACTGGAGTACACGGGTCCGGACGGGCTCAAGCACCGCCCCGTCATGCTCCACACTGCCGCCTTCGGCTCCCTCGAGCGCTTTATCGGCATCCTTACGGAGCACTTTGCCGGTGCCTTCCCCCTGTGGCTTGCGCCTGTTCAGGTGATTGTCCTGCCCATTACGGACCGCAGCGCCGAATACGCCGACTCCGTGGCAAAGCGCCTGAGCGACGCCGGCTTCCGCGTCGAGACGGACACCCGCAACGAAAAAATCGGGTTTAAAATCCGGGAAGCCCAGGTGCGGAAGATTCCCTACATGCTCGTCCTTGGCGACAAGGAGGCGGAGCAGGGCATCGTCACCGTCCGCAAACGCTC
>DUPW01000037.1 GCA_012838125.1 Papillibacter sp. | reverse complement strand
GATAAAGCGGGTGTAGTTGTTGCCCTGATCCTGCACGGCGTCTTTCAGGCTCACAAGGCCGTACAAATCGGCGCAGTAGCGGGAGGAGAGGGCTGCAATATCCGTCCGCTCCGACTCCGCCACAAGCTTCGCCGCCGCCGCCGTGTTTTCGCACTCGATGACCTTCACGCCGGTCAGAGACTGCAAAAATCCGGAGCATTGGCTGATGGCCTGGGCGTGGGAGTAGATTTCCTTGATGCCGGACAGGGCAGCGCCCTTTTTGGCCAGCAGGTTGTGGTCCACCTTCAGGCGCACGCTGCGCACGATGTAGAACCGGTGCCGCATCATCAGGTCGTAGACTTTGTTGATGGAGCCGGCGGTGCTGTTTTCAAGGGGAAGAACGCCGTATCGGCACAGGCCGGCGTCGATGGCGGAAAAGACGCTCTCGAAACTGTTGCAGAACATGATGTTGGGGTAGGTAAACAGCTTCTCGCAGGCCAGCTGGGAAAAGGCCCCCTCCACGCCCTGGCATGCCACGGGAACGCTTTGGGGGAACAGACGCTGTGTTGTCTCCAGCGCCTTTTGAATCTGCTCCGTAACCAGTGAGCTGGGGCGTACGATAGAGTCCTGATGAGTGCGGCTCAGTTCAAACAAAAGGGAATAGAGAGCGGCGGCGTACTGCGTGTACTTTTCGGGCGTGCGGGCGAGAACGCTACTGAGTTTCTGCCGCTCCCGTGCCGGGTCGTAGATGGGCAGGCCCTTTTCGGCCTTATAGGCGGCGACGTCCGCGGAGATGTCCATCCGCTCAATAAAAGCGGAGAGAAGGGTGCTGTCGATTTCGTCAATTTTTTCCCGCAGATAGTGGATGTCCATAGAAATTCCCTCCGTTATTTTTCAGTTTTACTGCAAAGCAGGGCATCGTATAGCGCCAGCGCCGCCGCAGCTTCGATGACGGGGACGGCCCGAGGCACGATGCAGGGGTCATGGCGGCCCTTGATGGTGAGCCGGACATTCGTTTTATCCGTCAGGCGCACGCTGCGCTGGGGCAGGGCGATGGACGGCGTCGGTTTCATCGCCACGCGAAAGAGGATGGGCATGCCGGAGCTGATGCCGCCGAGGATGCCGCCGTGGTTGTTCGTCTCTGTGCGCACTACGCAGCCATCGGTGTAAAAGGCGTCGTTGTTCTCAGAGCCCCGAAGGCGTGCGCCATCAAAACCGCTGCCGAACTCAATGCCCTTCACCGCGGGGACAGCGAAGACTGCCGCGGTGATGCGGTTTTCCAGACCGTCGAACATGGGGTTTCCGATGCCGGCGGGCAGGCCCATTACGATGCACTCAATCACACCGCCCACGGAGTCTCCCGCATTTCGCGCCTCGTCAATGACGGACTGCATCGCCTCGCCTCGCTCAGCGTCCAGAACGGGAAAGTCAAGCTCTGTCAGGCGGCGAAGGGTTTCGGCGTCCTCCCCGAGGGGGCTGAAGGGCCTGTCTGACTCAGTCCCGATGGAGGCGATGTGGGCGCCCACAGACACGCCCTCCGCCGCAAGCAGCTGGAGGCACAGCCCGCCGGCGAAACACAGCGGCGCCGTGAGCCTTCCCGAGAAATGGCCGCCCCCCGCGATGTCCTGCGCTCCGCGAAACTTCGCCTGTGCGGCAAAATCGGCGTGGGAGGGGCGGGGAACGTCTCGCAGATTCTCGTAATCGCCGGAGCGGGCGTCGGTGTTCCGGATGACGGCGGCGAGGGGGGCGCCGCAGGTGACGCCGCCGACGAGCCCCGAGAGAATCTCCGGTTCATCCGCTTCACGGCGGGCTGTGGCGTGGCGGCTTCTTCCGGGTGCGCGGCGGAGCATAAACTGCCGCAACTGATCAAAATCCGGAGCAAAGCCGGCGGGAAGCCCGTCTATCACAACCCCGATGGCGGGGGAGTGAGACTGGCCGAAGATTGAGACTTTAATGGAGTTGCCGAAGATGGAAGACATGGCTAGACCTCCTCGAATGTACCGCCTAGGGCGGCGAAGTCTTGAAAGAACCCGGGGTAGGATTTGTTCACCGCTTCGGCTCCTTCGATGGTGACGGGCCCGTGGCAGATAAGAGATGCCACGGCCGCCGCCATGGCGATACGGTGATCGCCGAAGGAGGAGACGGTGCCGCCCTTTAAAAGAGGGCGGCCGTTAATGACGAGCCCGTCCCGGGTTTCGCGGATATCGGCGCCGAGGATACTGAGCATTTCGGTGACGGCTCGGAGCCGGTCGCTCTCCTTATCCCGCAGACGCTCGGCCCGTGTGACGGTGGTGACCCCTTCCGCTCCGGCGGCCACCACGGCGAGAACGGGCACAAGGTCGGGGGTGTCAGCGGCGTCAATATCGATGCCGCGCAGATTGCCTCGGGAGATGGTTACGGAATCGCCCTCCGCCCGTACGTTTGCACCGAAACGGCGCAGAAAGTTCAGTATGGCGCGGTCTCCTTGGGGGGAGCCGAAGTTCAGCCCGCTGACGCAAATCTCCTGATCCTCCGGCAGAAGGGCGCCGGCGCAGAGCCAAAAGGCGGCGTTGGACCAGTCTCCCTCCACGGTCACTTCCGACGGGGAGCGGAAAGCGCCCCGCCCGTTTACATAAAACACCTGATTCTGAACTGCTGATGGCGCGCCGAATATCTCCAGCGCCCGAAGCGTCATGTCAATATAGGGGCCGGACTCCACCGCACCTGTCACGGCGATTTCGCTGGGCTCTTCTAAAACGGACAGGGCCAGCAGAAGCCCCGTGATAAACTGGGACGATACATTCCCCGAAATCGTAAACGCGCCGCCCTGAAGCTGACCGGAGAGGGTAAGGGGGCTTGCGCCCTGGGGCGAGAGAGTACAGCCGTGGGCAACGAGTTCTTCGTACAGAGGGGAGAGTGGGCGCTGGGGGAGCCGGCCCCGCAAGATAAACTCCGATTCCGCGCCGAGGGCGGCGGCAACGGGGAGCATAAAGCGAAGCGTTGAGCCGCTTTCACCGCAATCAAGGGTGCGTTTACCTATAACGGGGCGGGGAATGGGGGAGACGTGAAACACGCCGCCGTTGTATTCGATGTCCGCGCCCAGGGCGGCAAGGCATCGGGCCGTGGCGAGGATATCCTCCGACGTTTCGGGGCAGAGGATGCGGGTGGGCGCATCAGCGAGTGCCGCACAGATAAGTAGCCGGTGCGCCGCTGATTTCGATGCGATGGCGCGTACGTCCCCGCCGCGAAGGGGTGTATTGAGGAGGATGTTCATTATCTCTCACCGCCTTTTTGTGTGGTTATCCCCAGCGCCGGGGCGATGAATTCTTCCAGAGCATCTGAGGGCATTTCGTGGATTGTGCAGCGGCCGAGGGATTCGGGGAGAATCAGAAAGACGTTCTTGCCGCTTCTTTTTTTATCTGAATAGGCCGCGCTGGCCAGCTCCTGCGCCGAAAAATGCGTATCGATGGGGAGACTGTGCTGCAGAAGCAGTTCTTCCAGCATCTGAGCCACTTCCGGCGGGCAGAGTCCGGCGTTTACCGCGGCCCGGGTGATAATCGCCATGCCGGCGGCCACGGCGTGTCCGTGGGAAATTGTGTAACCTGAGCATTTTTCAATGGCGTGGCCCATGGTGTGCCCGAAATTGAGCAGTTTCCGCTCACCGCTTTCCCATTCGTCCGCGCAGACAATATCACGTTTTATGGAAACGCACAGGGCGATGACGTCTTCAAGCTGGGGTATAATCGGAGATTTGAGCCTTTCCAGCAGAGGCGTCTCGGCGATGAAGGCGTATTTGATAACCTCTGCCATGCCGTCTGTGAAGACGGATTCGGGCAGTGTTTTCAGGAGAGCCACATCGCACACCACGGCGGCCGGCTGATAAAACACGCCGGCGAGATTTTTTCCCTGGGGCAGGTCGATGGCCGTTTTACCGCCAACGGAGGAGTCCACGGCGGCAAGGAGCGTCGTGGGAATCTGGACAAGGCCCACACCGCGCATAAACGTCGCCGCGGCGAAGCCGGCGAGATCCCCCACTACGCCGCCGCCAAGGGCAAAGACGGTGTCTGAACGGGTCAGGCCGCACTCGGCCATGGCGGTGAGGAGTGCCACGTAGTTATCCGCGTTTTTGGAGGCTTCCCCGTTGGGGATAATGTGGGTATAGACGTAAGGCCCCATGCCGGAAAGGGCGGATTTCAGGCCCTCGAGGTAGAGTGGCCCGACGATGTCGTCCGTCACAATCATGGCGGTCCCGCCGCGGAGGGCGGGGGTTATAAGCTCTCCAATGCGCCCTAATAGGCCATCGCCAATAAAGACATTGTACGTTTTCGAGGCGTTTACAGAAATCCTTTTCATCGTCCGTCCAGCTCCGCTTTCAGGGCGCGCCCTTCGTCCAGCAGAGCGCGCATGGTGTTCCGGTCGCCTTTTTGAAGGGCGGCGCGGTATTTCTCCAGCGAGGCGATGAAGATGTCCAGCTCGGTTAAGAGCGCCTCGCGGTTGTCGATAAACAGTTCCGTCCACATATCGGGATTGAGGTAAGCCACGCGGGTTAAATCCTTGTAACTGCCGGCGGAATAGCCCCGGTGCTCCCGGGCCGTGGGGCTTTTTATGAAGGCATTGGAGACGAGGTGGGCCATCTGGGAGGAGAAGGCGATGACCTCGTCATGCTTCTGCGCGGTGGTGACGGTGTAGCGCCCGAAGCCGATGGGCGCGAGCGCTTTTTCGATGCGGTCGAAAAGCATGATGTCGTCATACACCGGCGGGACGAGTATCATATACGCGCCCTTAAACAGGGTGGCGCGGCTGTATTTGAAGCCCGACTGGTGGTAGCCGGCCATGGGGTGGCCGCCCACGAATAAAAATCCGTGCTCTTTGGCTAGGGCAAAGCCCCGGTCGCAGACCGTCTGCTTCACGCCGCAGCAGTCGATGACGAGAGCGCCTTCCGGCAGCTTCGGGGCGATGTTTTCGAGGTACTCCATGGCGGCGGAGGGGTTTATGGCCAGGAGGATAACGTCGCACGCCTTGAGCCGCTCGTCGGTGAGGGGCCCGTCACAGGCGCCGGCTAGATGGGCAAAACCGAGGACGGCGTCGTCTTTATCGAAGCCGTAGACGGTGTGGCCACCGGCTTTGTAGGCCTTTGCCAGAGAGCCGCCGATGAGGCCGAGTCCAACGATGCCGGCTATCATTCCGTCACCGCCTCGCGGATTTTGTACACACGCCGTGCCACATCGGCAAACTGCTCCGGCGTGAGGGACTGGGCGCCGTCGCACAGGGCGCAGGGCGGGTTGTTGTGCACCTCAATCATAAGCCCGTCAGCCCCCGCCGCCGCCGCGGCCAGCGCCATGGGTTTGACGAGACGGGCGTGGCCCGTTGCGTGGCTCGGGTCGATGACCACAGGCAGGTGAGTCAGCTCATGGAGCAGGGGAACGGCGGAGAGGTCGAGGGTGTTGCGGGTGTACGTCTCGAAGGTGCGGATGCCCCGTTCGCAGAGGATGACCTTCATATTGCCTCCGGCCATGATGTACTCCGCGCTCATAAGCAGTTCCTTGATGGTGTTGGCAAGTCCGCGCTTGAGGAGAATGGGCTTGTCGATTTTGCCCAGCTCTTTCAGCAGTTCGAAGTTTTGCATATTGCGGGCGCCGACTTGAATGACGTCCACCTCTTCAAAGAGCGGGAGGTGGCTGGCGTCCATAATCTCCGTGACGATGGGCATACCTGTACGTTTTTTCGCTTCGAGAAGAAGCTCGATGCCCTCCGCCCGCAGGCCTTGGAAGTCGTAGGGTGAAGTGCGGGGCTTGAAGGCGCCGCCCCGCAGAAGGCCCGCACCCGCCTCCCTGACGCTTTCCGCGATGCCGAGAATCTGTTCTTCAGACTCAACGGAGCAGGGACCGGCGATAATCTGGAAGTGACCGCCACCGATTTTCTGTCCTGCGATGTCAACCACGGTATCGTCGGGGTGGAAAGTGCGGTTAGCGCTTTTGAAGGGCTCAGAAATGCGCTTAACGGAATCGATGATGTCAAGGCCCATGAGAAGATCCACGTCGATTTGGCTCGTGTCGCCAATCAGCCCTAAAATCGTGCGGAACTGACCGATGGAAATATGCACATCCAGCCCCCGGCTTTTGAACCAAGCGACGAGATTTTCAATTTGCTGCTTTGTTGCTCCCGGTTTTAATACTGCAACCATTACGATGACCTCCATTATGTTTCATAAGAACGTAATCTCATAATTGTTATTCTTGCCTGTTTTCCCCTTCAGTAGGGCGGCCGCAACCTACTTTTGGGAAAAACAAAACGGGTTGTGCAGCGATCTATCTGCACAACCCGTAAATACACTTCGGCGAGGGTATCAGTGAATGCATTTTGCGTTTTTTGCAGCATAAATCGCTTTTACTTTTCTGAAAAAGTAAAAGTAAAAGTAAAAATATGCATTGGCAAAAAACGTCTTGACCATGAAAACTGACCTCTTAGAAAGTTCTTTCAGACACCATAGCACAGATGAAAAACCGTGTCAAGCATTATAAGAAATTTTTTCAATGCGACATTTTCGACTTGACAAAGAGGGACGATGGGTGTATTATCCATCCATAAAATTAGTTAGATTAACTAACGAATCCGCGAGGGCAAGAGAAGGGTAGTGACGATAATGCAATCCTTTGAGCGGAAGCTAAACGAAATGCTGATTGAGGTTTACCACAACATACTCCGTGTGGAAGAGGAGTTTTTGCGCAATAACCACCGGCTGAACCTCACCATCCGGGAAATGCATCTTATTGAGTGCGTCGGTGCGGATAAGGAAAAGGGCAAAACCGTCAGTGAGATTGCCGACTATCTCAAGGTGGCAAAGCCCTCGGTGACGGTGGCCGTTAATAAGCTGGAGAAGAAAGGGTATTTGCAGAAGAGCAGCTGCGAGACGGACGGGCGCGTCGTCCGCGTGACCCTCACCCGGGAGGGCAGGAAGGTCTACCTCTACCACGAACGCTACCATGCCAACATGGTTCACGAGCTGAAAATGGAGTTTAGCGATGAGGAACGGGACGTTCTCATGCGGGCCATCGACAGGCTCAATCGATTCTTTGATAAAGGCGCAGGAGCAGAAAAATGAGTTTTAAAGTATTAGGAACGGGCCGCTGTGTGCCTGAACGGGTTGTGACGAACGAGGAACTGACGCAGTTTGTGGACACCTCCGACGAATGGATTCGCCAGCGCGTGGGCGTTGCAGAGCGCCGTGTGTGTACGACGGAGACGGCGACGGATCTGGCCTACGGCGCGGCGATGGGCGCCCTTGAGATGAGCGGCGTAACGGCGCAGGAGCTGGATTTCATACTATGCGCCACCATCACGCCCGATGACTTATCCCCCTCCATGGCATGTGCGGTGCAAAACCGGCTGGGGGCAACGTGCCCGGCGATGGACGTAAGCGCCGCCTGCAGTGGGTTTATTTATATGCTGGAGACGGCGGCGGCGTTCTTTGCCCGCGGGACGGTGAGGAAGATGCTTGTCATCGGGGCCGAGCGCATCAGCCGCATCGTGGACTGGACAGACCGGAACACCTGCATCATCTTCGGGGACGGCGCCGGCGCCATGGTGCTGGGCGAGGGGGACAATTATCTCGCCTCAAAACTCTTTGCCAAGGGCAGCGATGCGGCGATAAAAATCCCCTCCTTTGCAGGTTACTCCCCGTTTTTCAAAGGGGAGACGAAAAAGCCCTGCATCCACATGAACGGGCAGGAGACATTTAAGTTCGCCGTGAGCACCATGGCATCCGACTTAGAGGAGGTCATCGCCGCGGCGGGGCTGAGGCAGGAGGACATCGCCTGGGTAATTCCCCATCAGGCGAATGTGCGGATTCTCGACGCCGCCGCCCGGAAGCTCCGTATTCCTTTCGACCGGTTTGCCAAGAACATCGAGCGGTACGG
>DUPW01000036.1 GCA_012838125.1 Papillibacter sp. | reverse complement strand
GGGCCCGCCAATACGTTGAAAACGAGTCTCCTCTACGGGACCGGAAAAGATAACGGCCCAATAAACAACTATTGGTTTGACTTATCCGTGGACCGAAGCGATGCGCTGAAATACGCTGAGGACGCCCCGGAGCCTCGTCCCATTCCCTATATTTATAAAGACAGCGCCGGCGGAAACGTCTACTGCAACAACCTCGCCATTGAAAAGGGCGTGACAAACGGCAGTATCGCCGTTAACGGCAGTGTCTGGACGAAGGACGACATTCAAAATGACGGCCAGGCCGGAGCGCATATCCGCATCGGCGGCGACTACATCGGCATGACCTCTGAAGCGGCCATGGGCAATCCCAACTACAGCTCCGCCGTTATCAACAACGCCCTGCCTTTTGAGGGCACCATCCGGATTAACGGGCACTACGTCATTCCCGGCACCGCATTCTACGAGCTGTTCTCCAGCCCCGGGCGCACCCTTGAGTATTACCAGACGGCGGAGAGCGTCAACGCGAAGGGCGGCGAGTTCTTCCAGGTTTACGTACTTGAGCAGGGCGAAGCGGGAAAGACGTATTACATCTCGGCCGACCCGGCCAACGAAGAACACTACAATTTCTTTAATGGCGAGCTTGCTGATAAACGCGATCGCTTTGTCGACCTCGTTTCGCCATACATCAGCGAGTACAAGAGTAACGTCTATCTCAACCCCGATGTGGTGAGCCATATACTCGGTGTCGGCGTCACGGATGGCGCAATCGTCCACGAAGGGGCCACCAACGAAGCGCGAATCGACTACTACGATATTAAAGACACACTCCTGCCCCGCGTCTTTGAGGCCAAAACAGTGCGATACGGAACGAGCAATGCGGCGTTTCGCGATTTGATTGACCCCTCCGCCGCGATACACGACCCTGGAAACGGGTTTCACGTATTCAGAGGCAACCGTTCCATTCACTTTGATACGGAGGGCATTAACTCCGGCATTATCTACTGTAGCGGCAATCTTACGATTACGGGCGGAACGTTCAGCGGCGCAATAATCTGCGCAGGGAACGTGACGATAGAGTCCAGCGTGACAATTTCTTACGACGAAGCGGTCATTCGCTCCGTCATCGGCCTTAACAATTCATGGGAACTGATTAAGTCGGAAACTGCAAGTTACAGTCAAATCGCTCGCCGCTTCTTCTCGCCAGGTACGTACAGGGCGCTCATGAGCTTTGGCTCCGACTCATACATTGTGACCGGCGCGGCAGCCGGCGAGCACATCCTCACCACACGTTACACCGTCAACAGTTGGAAAGAAGTCAATTTGTGAGCCGGGCGCACCGGGTAAGAAGAGAGGGATTGTTATGAAACGATTCAAAAAGGCGATAGCGCTCCTCCTTATGCTGATTATTATCCCTACGCTATGTGTCAGCGGAGCTGTATCTGGGGCGCTTGAACTGGAAATCGAGGCGAAGGTCGTCCCCGATGCGGGAGAGCAGCAGCCGAAGCCCCATTCCGAGTTGGAAGACGGCGAGGTGTACGCATATACCAAGATAACGGGGGATCCGCTGCCGTCCCCGGAGTTTACGGTGGACCTTGCCGCCATCGGACAGCAGTTCAGGGTGGAGTCCGTCATATCCCGGCGGTACAACATCGTCCTGCTGCTGGACGTTTCCAACTCCATGGAAGGCACGCGCATGACGAACATGATTGAGGCGGCGAACGATGCCGCACAGGCGCTTGTCGGCAACGGCAACAAGATTGCCGCGGTGTCATTTGCCACGGGCACGGACGAGGAACGCCATCTGTCTGAGAAGGCCATTGAATTCTACGGAGAAGGCACAAAGACCAGTACGACCACGAAGGACTACGTCAAAATCGGTTTAAGAAAAGATCGCAGCCAAGGCGGTACAAACATCCAGCGGGCGCTGCGCGAAGGCTACACTATCTTAAGCCAGGCCAACGATCCGGCGGCCGTGCCGGTTATCATCCTCCTGTCCGACGGTGCGCCGACGTATTATTTGACCGACGTTGATAACCCGTATAGCTCGTCCAGCGGCGCCGGCAGCGCTTCAGGTGCCGCCAACACCGCCTACACCATCGCTGAAGCGGCGTACATGAAAGTGCTGATGCCGAATCTGCAGATTTTCACAATCCCCTTTGCCCTCGACAGGGGCGACAGTGACACGAAGTACGCCAACGCCACCCTCAACCCCACTGACGCCAATCTCGCCCTCGTGAGCGGCTTTGAGTCTGAGTGGTCAAACGCTCTGAGAACCGTGGACTCACAGTACAGAAGCCAGATGTCCAAAGAGTATGTGACGGCTTCCTATTCCGCGGATGACAGCGCGGCGAGCCTTTCGGCCGCCCTGCAGAGCGCCATTGTCCACATGCAGGGTTATAACCCCATAACCGAGACCACAGAGAGAGGAAAGCTCACCGATACGTCCTACCTCTGGGCCCGCTATCAAATCGGCGAAGGGTTTACCCTCGCGGGCGACACAATGACGGTGGTGTACAACGGTACCAATTACACCTTTAAGAGAGTAGGGGATGACTTCGTTTACCAGCCGTCGGGCGTGTCCAACTCCAAAATGGAGAAACTGCAGCTGAAGGTGACGGATACCGGGCTCGTGGAATGGAAGGTTCCCGCCTCCGTCCTGCCCAGCATCCCGGCCGGCGGCGATGCGCAGTATCCTGTGGACCCCATCGTCCTGCGCTTTAAGCTGGCCTTCGACATAAACGCGGAAGGCCTCAAGGCGGAAACTTATCCGACGAGCACCTCCTGCGTCTACACCTTCTGGCCGACGGCGGAGAGCCCGTACTATTATTCCGGCGATACGACGGTGCAGTCGTTTAATCCGAGGCAGTACTACGCGGTGCAGCTCCAGCCTTCCAACATTAACAATCAGCCGAGCTTCGCCACCGCCGATGAAACGGAAGACCTTGAGTCGCGTTTCGTTGCCCTTGGGTCAGCGTCCTTTGAGCGCTGCGATACCTCCGACGGTGTGCCGACATTCGCAAGAATCAGATACGCGGGCAGTGTGCACGAGTTTAGCCAGTTTACGCAGCTGGAGGCCACGGCAGATTTCGTCTATTCGGGCAGGAGCTTCTCGTCTACCCTGCAAAACTATTCTGTCAGCAACTTTAGAGACGGGTATGGCCGGGAGTTTAACGATGCGCGTGTGACGAGCGTTGCCAATGTGAGCACCAGTAGAAAAGAAGCGGACGTCGCCGTCTCGTACAATTACGTAAACGGCCAGCCGAGACACAGCGTCGTGTTTAAATCCCTCCAGTTTGCGCAGGTAATCGATGAAGTCAGTGTTACGGCGGATATAGAAAGAGAGACGTATATCGAATGGGTTATTATCATTCCCATTACGAAGGTAAGATACAAAGTCAACTGGATTCAGGAAGGGCAGAATAAGGTTTATACGAACATTACGGCCAGTTACAGCAGTGGGACCGTTACATTTACCCATAACGGGTATGATTACCGGTTTACCGATGTAAACCTGTCCGGGAACAGCACAGACACTTTCCATGGCAACAAGTATGTCTCGCAGGACAGATTTGCCGCCTCAAAAACGCAGCCCTATTTCTACGCCCAGTACGATGTCATCACCCCCGCATCATGCAGCTTCACCGTAAGCGGGAATACACTGACCGTCGCCGTCAACAACGCCCTTGAAGCAAAGTACATCCAAAGCGACAAAGTGCAGTTTGATCGGAACAACTACGGCGGATATACCGTCACGGTGGATGAAGGCGAAGTATCCCGAAAGATTACGTACGTCGTCAGCGGTGTTCTCGTCTCGAAGACGGTGCGGACATACACCGCCCAGAATGGAATCGACTACGCCACCGGCAAGGTCACCCTTGAGTCGAACCCCGTGGGCTACATTCAGCTGAAAAACCCCGCAAAGGCGGCTGAAGAAGTGGCGCAGGAAGTGGGCGCCGCCGTGACGCTCACCTCCACATACAACTCCGCCTATACCACGGCCTTCCGCCGGAATGTGGCGCAGGTCTACCTCAACGTCACTGTGACCGAACGGATTGACAATCTTGCCTTTAAGCTGGATACGTCCGACAGCGGCCTGCTTAAAAACGCAACGGTAGAGCGGTTCGATGTGAAATCAGGAGGCGGCTACACGACGATAGATTCTGCTATCCCGTCAAGCATTGACCCCGGAGAGTACCGCATCCTCTACCGCGTGGAGTTTAATACGCCGACGCCTTCGGCCACGATGCTCCGCTTTAACGAAATGACGTTCAAATGGCAAGGGTATGACGGGCTTCTGATTCACAGTCCCGATTATACCAACCAGCAGGTGCGCGTCTCCTTCGACACAACCATGGGGCACTAAAAGCCTACACACAAGAAAAGCAGGCTTGCCGCTTTGTGGCAAGCCTGCTTATCCATAGAGGGAGGTGGGGGTTATCGAGCCCCTCCGTATTATCATACCGATTATCGGGCTGTTCGTGGGCAGTTTTGCCAACGTGCTCATCTATCGTATACCCCGGGGGGAAGAGTGGGTTGTAACGCCCTCTCACTGCGTCCACTGCGGGAAACGGCTCGGCGTCCTTGAGCTGATACCCGTTCTGTCGTGGCTGGCCTTCCGGGGAAAATGCCACGGCTGCGGGGAAAAAATCTCGGTGCGGTATCCCGTTGTGGAAATTCTCAACGGCGTCTTATGGTATCTGTGCGTGCGCGCCATAGGCCCTACGGCCTTTCTCACGCCCGCCCTTTTGCTGACGACGGCCCTGCTTGTGACGGCGTTTATCGACTGGGACACGCAGGAGATTCCAAACGGTGTACACGTTTTCATCCTGATTGTGGCGGTGCTGTGAAATATCTACGCCCTGTTTGAAGGATACGGCATCCTTCTGCAAAACATCATCGGTTTTTTCACCGCCTCGTGCATTTTGCTTGCGCTGTCAATCATCAGCCGCGGCGGCGTCGGCGGGGGCGATATTAAGCTCACGGCCGTGTGCGGACTTCTGCTGGGGTGGAAAAGCATGCTCATCACTCTGGCGGCTTCGTCTATCCTCGGCGTTTTGGTGATGGTTCCAATCTTCCTCATCAAAAAGCTCAAACGCGGCACGCCCGTTCCCTTCGGACCCTTCCTCGCGGCCGGCATGGTCATCTCCATGCTCTACGGGGAGGCCATTATCACTACATACCTGCGCCTATTCTTGCCATAATACGGAAAAGTGCCGTTGCATTTATTGCTTTAGCGTGCTATTCTATACTGAGACAAAGCCGTTTGGAGGAAGGTGCCATGAACCCACATCCGATTCTCAGCGCTAAGCTGCAGCCCAACAGCGATCGCCCGCTGTATGACCAGCTTGTAGACATCATAAAAAAGTACGTTTCCGCAGGAATGCTCACCCCGGGGGATATGCTCCCCTCGGAAGCGGCGATGTGCGAGAGCCTTGGAATCAGCCGATCCACAGTCCGTCAGGCCATCGGCTCTTTGGAAGACGAAGGGCTCGTTGTCCGCAAGCAGGGGCGCGGGACGTTTATCGCCGAACCGGCGCTGCGCCGGCGAAACGACAACGTCTATTCCTTCACCAGCGAAGTGATGGCGACGGGGCATAAGCCCTCCTCCAC
This sequence comes from Papillibacter sp., assembly GCA_012838125.1. Taxonomy (GTDB): domain Bacteria; phylum Bacillota; class Clostridia; order Oscillospirales; family Oscillospiraceae; genus Sporobacter. Next base: position 11,182 of record DUPW01000036.1, on the reverse strand, counting down.
GATACTCGAGTTTGACACCATCCGGCCCGACGAACAGCTTCAGCGCATGCTGTCGCTCCAGTCGAGCGATATCCCCGTGTTTCGGTTCGTGCGCATCCGCCGTTTAGACGGACAGCCCCTTCTCTTAGAGACGTCCTACTACCCGCGCTACGTTTACCCGAACCTGACGCGGGAAATACTGGAGACCCACTCCATGTATTCGCTCCTCTATGAAGTGGGCATCGTCCCGGCATCTGCGGAGGACGCGTACAAAGCCGTTATCCTTGGGGAGCGGGAGGCGGAGCTTCTCGGCTGTGCGCCGGGCAGCCCTGGGTTTTACCACGAGCGCCGGACGAAATCGGACTTGGGGGAGATTTTCGAGTTTACCCAGTCCCTCATAAGGGGAGACCGGACGCGGCTGGACGTCACCATGCAAAAACACGGCGTTGTCTTCTCCCGCCATTTTGAAAAAGGATAAAACAAACAGCAGCCGAAAAGGCTGCTGTTTTCGTCTGACTAGCCATCGTTGCCGTTTGCACGCGCCTTATCCGCCGCTGCTCCTTCTGCTTTGCATCGGTCTGCGCCCGGCGAAACCGATTTTGCAATCGGCTACCGGCAGTATGGGAGAAGGCCTACTAAATCCGGACATGGCGGGAGTTGCGGCCTGATATATCCCGGTGCGGCGGCCGCCTGCTTATGGACTTAAAACTTCGGCTCCGGCGGCTGCCAGACGGGTTTTCCCGAATAGATTTTCGCATCTTCTTCGCCCCGCAGGACACGCAGGGCGCCGGCGGCAAGGGCTTCCAGTTCAAACTCGCCGGGCATGAGGATGACTTCGGCAATCCAGCTGACGTATTCGCGGACGATTTCCATCAAAACCTCTTCTTTGGCAAGGCCGCCCGTGAGGAGAATAGCGCGGACGTTCCCTTTGAGGGCCACGGCCATGGCGCCGATGTATTTTGCAATCTGATAGGCGAAGGCGCGATAGACAAGGGCGGCGTACCCGTCCCCATCCTGCACGCGCTTGTAGACGGCGCGGATATCGGCGGTTCCGAAATGGTCGGTGAGGCCGCCGATTTTATTGAGCTTATCCTGCAGACCCTTTTTCGTGTAGCTGCCGCTGTAGGCGAGGTCCAGCAGGGACATATACGCCAAGTCGCCGGCCCGGGTGGGCGTCATGGGGCCGCTTCCTTTGATGATGTCATTGGAGTCGACCATGCGGCCGCGGCGGTGCGCCGTGATGGAGATGCCGCCGCCGAGATGGCAGACGATGAGGTTGACGTCATTGTAATCGAGGCCCCGTTCGCTGCAATAGCGCAGAGCCACTTCCTTCTGGTTGAGGGCGTGGACATGGCTTTCCCGGTAGATGCCCTTGACGCCGGTGATGCGGGCGATGTCGTCAAACTCGTCCACATCGGGGGGATTGACCACGAATGCCCGCTTATTAAACTGCCTTGCAAACTGAAAGCAAATCTGGGAGGCAAGCTGCGCCGGATGCTGGCCGGACATTCCCCGAGAGGCGTGCTCCGCGAGAAAGTCCGTCACCTCGTACACGCCGCCTTCAAGGGGGAGAAGGCCGCCGCCCCGCCCCACGAAAACGTCAATTTCCTCAAGGGAAACGCCGTGGTCCGTCAGAGCTTTCACAACAGTATCCCGCCTGAAATCCAGCTGGTCCTGAATCGTGGCAAAGTCCTTAAGCTCATCCACCGAATGTCGGATGACCTCGGAGAAAACCTTGCTGTCATCTTCGTACAGCGCGATTTTCGTGGAGGTGGAACCGGGATTGATGGCGAGAATTCGATTCGGTCTGTTCATTGCTAAGGCTCCTTTCACGCTAAAGACCGGCTGCCGCGCAGGCGGCAAGGGCGATGGAGTAGTATTTATCCTCCGCTTCGGAGGAGCGGGAGGTGAGAATAACGGGCACGCGCGCGCCCAGCACCGTCCCGGCTGTTTTGGCGCCGCCGAACCCCGTCAGGCACTTGACGAGCATATTGCCGCAGACAAAATCCGGTACAAGGAGCAGGTCAGCATCGCCCGCCACGGGACTGGAGTACCGCTTGATTTTCGCCGCCTCGGAACTGGTGGCCAAATCGAAGGCGATGGGGCCTTCCACGATGCACCCCGTAATCTCGCCCCGGGCGTTCATCTCCTTTAAGGCGTGGGCATCCACCGAGTCGGGCATTTTCGGATTCATCTTCTCCGTGGCCGACAGGGCCGCCACCTTCGGGAGCTTGATGCCAAGCCGTCGCAATAGCCCTACCGCGTTTTCCACGATGGCTTTCTTCGTCATCAAATCGGGGTATGTATTGAGGCCGAAGTCTGTGACGGCAAACAGTTTATGGTAGCGGGGCGTTTCGTAAAAGCCGATGAGGGAGAGGGTCTGCCCCTGAAGCAAGTTGTTTTCTTTGTTTAGTATCATCTTCATGAAGCGGCCGGTATCAATCAGGCCCTTCATGAGGGCGTTGGCCTTGCCCTCCCGCACCAGAGCGGCTGCGACGTCAAGGGATTCGTCGGCGTTAGGGGAGGGGATGACCTCAAAATCGTCCACCGACGCGCCGAAGGCGGGGAGCGTGGTGGCAATCTCCCCTGCGTCCCCGATTAAAATGGGGGAGATGATACCGTCCCGTGCGGCGTGAACAACGGACTGGAGTGTATGAGTGTCGCACGCTTCAACAACAGCTACTTTCGCCGGTTCTTTGACGCTGCGCGCCACCGTGACGAAATCCTCAAAGCGTGAAAACTTCATGTTCATTCCTCCAATTCCAGAGCAGTTTGCCTTGTTATATATGTATTCATTATACTACCACCATAAAGCACTCAAATCAACCGTTCCCAGATAAGAAAGACAGGTTATTTTCCAGCCTATGGAATAATATGTTAAAGACAAGACCATTAACAGGCAGGAGAATAGGATGGATTATCTAACGGAAATCAACGAAGCCTTAAGCGGCGTCGTATGGGGCGCGCCCATGCTCGTCCTTCTTTTGGGGACGGGCCTTTATCTGAGCGTGCGCACCGGCTTTTTGCAAATCACGCGCTTTGGCTACATGATGCGAAACACGCTGGGGCGGATTTTTAAGAAGCAGAAGGCGGACGACGGTTCCGTCACCCCTTTTCAGGCCCTCACCACGGCGCTGGCGGCCACGGCGGGAACGGGAAACATCGCCGGCGTCACCACAGCCCTCACCATCGGGGGACCGGGGGCGATTTTCTGGATGTGGGTATCCGGCTTTATCGGTATGATGACAAAATACGTGGAAATCGTATTGGCCATCCGATACCGAGAGCGAAACGACAAAGGTGAGTACGTGGGCGGACCCATGTACTACATAAAAAACGGGCTGGGGAAGGGCGTAAACTGGCTGGGGGTGCTGTTTTGCCTGTTCGGCTCGCTGGCGGCTCTGGGCGTGGGCAACGCCGTTCAGGTGGGGAACATGACAAGTTCCATAAAAGCGGCGCTGTTTCACTTCGCGCCGGGCACGGCGCAGCTTGAAGACCTTATCGGCCTTATCATCGGCCTTGTGACGGCGGTGCTGGTGGGCCTTACCCTCTTTGGGGGCTTTAAGCGCATCGGCCGCGTGACGGAGGCGGTGGTCCCCTTTGCGGCTGTTTTGTATATCGTCGCAACCCTCGCTGTCATCTTCGCAAATATGGGGGAAGTGGGCGCCGCCTTCGGTCAGATTTTCCGCTTGGCCTTCGCGCCTCAGGCAGCCCTCGGGGGCGCGGCGGGGGTCGGCGCCCGGGAGGCAATCCGGTGGGGCGTGCGCCGCGGCGTGTTCACGAACGAGGCGGGGCTTGGCTCGGCTCCCATTGCCCACGCCGGCACCAGCGAAAAAAGCCCCGTGATGCAGGGGCTGTACGGGATTTGCGAGGTATTCATCGACACCATCGTCATGTGCACCCTCACGGCGCTCACGCTCCTCGTCAGCGGCATCGCCCTGCCCTACGGCACCACAGGGACGGTTGACCTCAACATCGCCGCCTTTGCCACCGTTCTGGGGATGGACGCCTCAAGCCTTCTTCTGTGCGCCAGCATGACACTCTTTGCCCTGGCCACCGTTCTGGGCTGGGCACTTTACGGCATGCGCTGTTTTGAATACATCTTTGGAACGGGGCGCTTAAAGCTCTATCAGGCGGTCTACGTCCTCGTGACGGTTCTCGGAGCCACCACGGATTTGGAGATGATTTGGTCCGTGGGGGATACTCTCAACGGCCTCATGGCTGTTCCGAACCTCATCGCCCTCCTGCTTCTGAGCGGTGTCGCCGTGGAGATTACGAAAAAGCACTTCCGCCATACGGATTTAAGGGAGCCGAAAATGGGAAAGGCCAAAGGGAAAGAACGCCCGCTTCGATTACGATGAAAAGCGAAGTCCTCACCTGTGGAGACTCGGAACGCGCTCAATAAATAACGCCCGCGTCAGCTTTGCTTTGCGGGCGCTGTGTTTTGGTTGTGGTATAGGATTTGCGACGGCTCAAAGAAGGACTGCGACGGCTCAAAGAAGGACTGCGACGGCTCAAAGAAGGCGCTTTGTCTCGTTAGGTGTATGGGATTTCGGTGACAGGGTGCTGTGCGGATTTACCGCACAGGATTTTAAGTTATTATGGACGCAATACGCAAGATACCGTTGCGGATAGATGCCCTGCCATTTATTTTGTATAGCCACCCGCCCTTTCAAGAGGTCGGGTCAGGCGCACCGGGGAACGGGTGCGTTTTCCCGTGATAACAAAAGCGGCATGGTCTGCCATGCCGCTTTTGTTTACGTTATTGAGATGTCTGCGGGCTTAAGCCCATGGTGTCGTTACAATATGCGTTATCGAAATGTCTGCGAGCCACGACTATAATTCCGCATTATGTGGGCAATCCCTTTGTTGCTCACTCTGTATGAGCCGCGCCGGCGCGCCGTTAGACCCGCGCCACGCCCGTGCGCCGCGCCGCTTCCGCCACGGCGGCAGCTACAGCAGGGCCCACCCGTGGGTCGAAGGCTTCGGGGATGATGCGGTCCCGGGAGAGATTGTCTCCCACAAGGCCCGCCAGCGCGTAGGCGGCGGCTATTTTCATCTCGTCGTTAATATCCCGGGCGCGCACATCCAGAGCGCCGCGGAAAATGCCGGGGAAGGCGAGGACGTTGTTAATCTGGTTCGGGAAATCGCTGCGCCCCGTGCCCACAATGGCGGCGCCGGCGGAGATGGCCTCCTCTGGCATGATTTCGGGGACGGGGTTAGCCAGCGGGAACAGGATGGGGTCCTTCGCCATGGAACGCACCATATCCGCCGTGAGGGTGCCTGGGCCGGAGACGCCGATGAACACGTCCGCGCCCTCAATCACATCGGCGAGGGAGCCGCTGCGGCGCTCACGATTCGTGAGATCTGCAATCTCAGCTTTAACGCCGCTTAAATCCGGCCGGCCTTTGTAGATGGCGCCCATGCGGTCGCACATTATCACGTCCTTCAGTCCCAGAGAGACAAGCAGACGGACAATGGCAATCCCCGCCGCGCCGGCGCCGGAGGTCACAACGCGGACGTTCTCAAGGGAGCGTCCCGTGAGGCGCAGGGCGTTGAGCAGTGCCGCCAAGACCACAACGGCTGTCCCGTGCTGGTCGTCATGAAAGACGGGGATGTCACAGACTTCCTTCAGCCGACGCTCAATTTCAAAGCAGCGGGGGGCGGAGATATCCTCCAGATTGATGCCGCCGAAGCTGCCGGCGAGTAGCTCAATGGTGTGAACGATTTCGTCTACGTCCTTTGAACGGATGCAAAGGGGGACGGCGTCCACCCCGCCGAAGGTCTTAAACAGCACGCACTTGCCTTCCATAACGGGCAAGCCCGCCTCCGGGCCGATGTCCCCCAGTCCTAAAACGGCGGTGCCGTCCGTTATGACGGCCACGAGATTGTTCCGGCCGGTGAGCTCATAGGACTTTGTGATGTCCTTTTGAATCTCAAGGCAGGGCTGCGCCACGCCGGGGGTATACGCCAAAGACAGCTCGTGTTTATTGGAAACGGCCATTTTCGGGGTGACGGAGAGCTTCCCGCCCCACTCGTAATGCCGCTTGAGGGCCTCCTGTGCATAGTCCATTCTGAATCCTCCGCTCGGTCATTCGGTAAAATAAGTCTTTATATTTTACATCACAAGCGGAGGATTGACAACAGCGGGGGCAATTTTCTACCCGATTTGGGGGAAGAGATACGTCTCTATCGTGCCAAGCTGGGCGCCCTGATAATACCAGGCGAGAATCTCATCATACCGATACCCCGCCCGGGCCATGGCATCGGCGCCGTACTGGCTCAGCCCAACGCCGTGTCCGTATCCCGTGGTGATAAAGACCACGTCCGTGTCCGTCAGCTCGATTTGAATGGCCGTGGAGCGCAGGCCGAACAGCGTGCGCAGTTCCGTGCCCGGTACGCCCACGCCGCCGATGATGACGGTGTCGATGCGCCCGCTCTGGGAGAGGGTTTTGGCGCCAATCCAGTTTTCGGGATCGTCCCCGAGGGCGGCGTTCGGGTAGGCCCGCAGGATGGTGCTTTTGAAATCCGCGTGAGAGACGGTGACGGAGGACTCGTAGTTGGGCACATCTAGGGCTGATTCAGGGCTTTCCACGCTCACGAGATAGGGCAGCGCCCGACCCCAGACTTCCGTGCTGGCGGCCGTTTTGCCGGCGGAGGAGGAGTGGAACACCGCTTCAATGGGGGCGCCCTCGTAGGTCAGACACAGGCCATCCGTCGCCCGGACGGCGTCAATGATTTTCTGGTAGAAGGCATTATAGTCCTCCTCGCCCCACCGCTCATAAAGCTCGTCGGCGCTTAAATACGCCTGACAGTGGGTGTGGTCGCTGCAGACATCGGCGTCCGGATGCTCCGGCTTTCTCGCCGAGAGGATGCGGACGAGGGTATACGTCCGGGCGGCCACGGCCTGCGCTTTGAGCGCCTCCATCTCAAAGGACGCGGGCATCTCACCGCCTAAAACGCCCACGAGGTACTCCCCGAGGGGGAGGGTTTTCACCTCGTCGGGAAAGGAGACGGTGACGGCAAAAGCATCGTCCAAAAACCCGTCGATGATTACCGCGGGGGAGGGGGAGGGAGACAGGGACGGGGAGGCGGAGGGGGAAGGGGCCTGTCCGCGCATACTGCGGTCCGGAAGGGGCATGGCTAAAGCCATGAGGATGGAAAAACCCAGTGCAAACAGGGTGAGCAGGAGCGAGACAATGAGTATTCTCTTCATGCGTTCCTCCAAAGCTACGATTGACGAGATGCCAATTCTAGGGTACAATCATCGTGACGAAACAGGCTGCGAGGCGGCTTGGCCAAATCTGCCGTTTCGCTTTCATTTTATTGGGACGGGAAGGTAATTATGCGAAAATCTGCAGTGGTTTTGCCGCTTGCCGCACTCGTTACGGGAGCAGCGGGCTTTTTTCTTCGGCGTGCGGAACTTGAAACTGCCTTCGAACCCTCGGGCTTTGCCGTTCCGGGCGACTCGAGGACAATAGCCCTCATGGCTCTTGCCGCCGCAGTGATTATCCTGTCGGCCGTGGCGGGGTTTATGATTTCCAAACGGTATCAGGCAGCGCCGAAATTTGAGCGCGCCTACCGAACGGGGGGCGTAACGTTCTTCCTCGGTTTTCTAACGGGCCTTGCCTTTATAGCCGGCGCCGCCCTCTATCTCTTTGAGCATTTCACATACGGAAGCGCGGGCCTTTTCCAGTATGTGTTTACCGCCCTTTCGGCGCTCTCCGGATTTTCACTGATTCTGCTGGCGTACGCCGCCTTTACCGGCCGCTTTAGCGGAGGGCTGTCCTATCTTTCCGTGTTTCCCACGCTCTTTTTCTGCCTGTGGCTCATCATCATCTACCGCGACAATGCCGCAAATCCCGTCGTCCTCTCCTACGCTTATCGCATTGTGGCGGCATGTTCCAGTGCGTTTTTGTATTACATCGCCGCTGGGTACGCCTTTGGTAAGCCGTATCCGGGCAAAACGGCCTTCGGACATCTGGTCACGGTGTATTTCTGTGCCGTGGTACAGGCCGACCCGCTCCCCCTTTGGACGCGGCTGTTTTTCGGCGCCTCCCTTGCCTTCGCGCTCTTTATGGGGGTGCGCTATTTCAAAAACCTGTCGAAGAAAGACGCATAAGGTCTTTCGCGAAGTGTCATCTTCTCACTATTTGCATAAGATGGAAAGCACAGAGCAAGGATACGGCTGTGCAAATAGGGAGGAACGCTTCGTGTCAACAGAAGTCCTGGTAGCGCTGCTGGCACTTGCAGGAACGCTCGCTGGCTCTTTTGCCGGTATCGTCGTGGCGAACAAACTGGTCAACTATCGGCTTGAAATGCTAGAGAAAAAAGTGGAGAAGCACAACAAGCTCATCGAGCGCGTGACTGCCAACGAAAACGAAATCCGCCTTTTAAGCTTTAAGATAGACGACATGATTGGCGACATCGACAAATGCCGATAGAACGATGACCGGGTCACACATGGTGTTTTCCTCACGATGGCGCCGGCTCAAGCCGGCTGCCATCTCCATAGCGCCCTGGCGGCGCCGTGCAGCAGTTGTGGAAATAGATGGAAATCATTGTGCAATATTACCAAAACCGGATGGGAAAACCGCCTGTGGACTCCGGCAAATTAGTCAGTATTGTGTTGTAATCGGCGCGACTTCGGTTTATAATAAGACTGCAAGCGAGAACACAATAAAGCGCATCAAGCGAAAGCCGAAGCATGTTCGGCCCACATCATCGAAGTATGAAGTACCCTGCTTTGCGCGTGATAGGCCTTTTTAAACCCACATAAGTTATAAGGGATTCCGGCACTCTTGCGGTGAATTGCAGGCCTCCCGAGGCTGCCGCCGTGCAGCTTTGGACGTTGGAAGCAGAGAAGCCGCAAGGAGGAAACCCACCTGCCGAGAGGCGGGTTATAACTAGGCCTACACGGCACGGCGGGGTATGTTTTTGCCTTTTTCGGGCTATACGTTCATGACAAATAATTGCAGGAGATTTTGAAATTTTAATGAACTTCCGCAGACGAACTTGAAAGGCTTGACCTAATAAAGTATAATTAACCAGCGTATTAGACAAAAACAAAAGGTGAAGGAATGACAGACTTATGAGTGCACCTCGCAAAAAGCACGCAAAAAAAGCGCAGGAAGAGACAAAGAACAACATGAAAATCGCTATGCGGGCGACTGTGGTTATCATCGTCTTACTGCTGGCGTTTGCGCTTTTTATTAACTCCTCCATTCTTGTCCGTAATGCGACGGCCGTTGAAATCGAAGGTGTCAAATACACCGTTGCCGATTTCAACTACTTTTTCCAGAATGCATATAACGAGTATTACATGACCGTCCAGAGTGCGCAGGGCCCCTCTAGCATGCTGCCGCAGACGGGCAAGCCCCTCAAGAGCCAGATATATGATGAAGGAACAGGCGAGACCTGGTCGGACTTCTTCCGCAGGCTGGCGCTGGTGGAGATGAAGGAAACGACGAACATCTACAAGAAAGCCGTTGCGGAGGGCTTTACCCTTGCCGACGAAACCCGCGAGAAGATGGAAGACGAAATCAAAAGCCTCAGCGACACGGTGACGCTCTACGGATATAAAAAGTTTGACGATTACCTGCAATCCGTCTACGGCAACGGCATGACGGAGGCCATCTACCGCAGGAACGTTGAAAGAACCTACGTCGTAGAGGAGTACACAAAGCAGTACGAGGAGAGCCTGAACTACTCGCAGGACGAGCTTAACACCTACTACGGTGAGAACGAGGATTCCCTCGACTTCTATAAATACCGCTACTTCCTCGTGCGGGCGGAAGCGGTGGACGAAGAAGCCCTCGGATACGACGAGGAGGCCATCGAGAAGGCCAAGGAGGAAGCCCTTGAGAAGGCCCGTGTGCGTGCGGAGGAGTATGCCGGGCGCGTCAACAGCGAAGAGGACTTCATCACCGTTGCCCGGGAGTACGATTCCGAGCAGTATGCGGATGACAATTCCACCCTGCGCTTCTATAAGGGCGAGCTTCTCGGTTCGGCTTACGGCCCGTGGCTGCGGGACGCCGGACGCGTGGAAGGCGACGTGACCACGTCGAAAATCGTCTCCGGTTACTATGTGGTGTATTTCATCAGCCGCAACGACAACCGGTACGTGACCCATAACATCCGCTACCTGACCATTGCTCCCAACTCCGTCCAGTACGAGACGGGCACAGAGGAAGAAAAGGCCGCGAAGCTGGAGGAGAACAAGAAGGAAGCAGAGACAACTGCGAACACCGCCTTTGACCAGTGGCTCCAAATGGAAGGCACGGAAGACGCATTTCTTGAGCTGGCGAAGATGTACGAAGGCGTCACAAATGTGATCACCGAGAGCGGTCAGCTTGAGAACGTTTACCTTTCGCAGCTTCCGAAGATGTGCGAAGAATGGCTTTACTCCGGCGACAGAACCGTTGGCGACAGCACCCTTCTGCACGACCCCGAAGTGGGCTATTACCTGCTCTACTACACGGGAGAAGGCCGCATCTACCGCGATGTTCTGGCGGAAGAGGGCCTGCGGGAGCGGGATATGAGGACGTGGAAAGAGTCCATGACGGCGGAGGATGCAAAGCTGACGTGGTTTATCCGCCTCGGCAAATAGGCATTGTTACCGTTTTATGACAGATTCGCCGGCACTCTTGACGGCAAGGACCTTTCTCACTATGATTATCAACATGCGGCACACCACGCCCATTCGTTTATGAAAACAAAGAAAAAAGAGGCGCAACCGCCGTTGCGCCTCTTTTCTTTTACGCAGTCTTGCAAAGGGATAACACCTGTTTCCTCCTGAGAAGGCAAAGCAGACTATGCGTCAAGTTTTGTCGGGGCGAGTAACGCCGCCAAGGGTCCCGCCTGAGGGGAAAACAGATTATTAAGGGGCACCCGACGTCGGAGCTGTGGACACACCATGTCTTAACATACCCGATGCCGTTGGGACGCAAACACCGCCGAGTTGGGGCATAAGTCGTACACCCTTGCCAATGGGTGTCGTAGCGCCGCGCTGAGCGAACCTGCCTGCCGATTCGGCGTCGTAGCCGCCGATATGAATAAAAAAGCACCCTGCCTCTTTGAACCGAACCAGTAAAAACGGACAATAGACAAAAACCCCCTGATGTAGGACAATAAGAGGGCTACATCAGGGGGTCTTGCTATGTCGAGGAAATATGAAAAGGTGCAGGGATTATTGCCGGTAATC
>DUPW01000035.1 GCA_012838125.1 Papillibacter sp. | reverse complement strand
GAGCGCTCCGTATTCGATTTGCTTGTTCGCCTCACTGGCGGACTTTTATGTTACCATACCACAGCGGTTCTTGTCAAGAACTTTTTTAACTCTTTTTTTGAGCCAATTCTTAACTTTTCTCACCGCCGTTTCCGGCAGTCTCGCGCCCCCTCTCGAGGACGCTCCGTTATATTAGCATCGCCGCAACCTTTTGTCAACACCCTTTTTTCAAAAACAACGAAGATCCGCAAAAGACTGAAGTCTTCTGCGGATCTTGCACTTAATATATAATACTGATTAAATCCTTGCCGAACCTTAGCGGACGATGATGTCATCCCGCTCCGGGCCCACGGAGACGTACGTCACCGGGCACTGCACGGCGCTTTCCACATATTCAATGAAGTCCCGCGCCTCTTTGGGCAGGTCTTCGTAACGGCGCACCTTGGAGACGTCCGTGCTCCAGCCCGGCATCGTCATGACAACGGGCTTTGCCTCCTCCATAAGGGGCGTAAAGGGAAACTTATCCGTCTCCACGCCGCCGATATTATACGCGCGGCAAATCGGAATCTCCTCCATATAGGAGAGACAGTCGATTTTCGTGATGGCAATCTCCGTGGCCCCCTGCATGCGGATGCCGTAGCGGGTGGCGGGAATGTCGATGGGGCCAACGCGGCGGGGCCGTCCCGTTGCGGCGCCGTACTCTCCGCCCATTTCCCGCAGCTTCTCCGCCTTTTCACCGAACCACTCCGCCACGAAGGGTCCTTCGCCGACGCACGTCGAGAATGCCTTCACCACGCCGAGGACACGGTCGACCTTTACCCACGGCGCGCCGGAACCGATGGGCGCATACGCCGCCACCGGCGAGGAGGATGAGGTGTAGGGGTAGATGCCGAAGTCAATATCCCGCAGGGCGCCAAGCTGCGCCTCGAACATAATGGACTTGCCCTCATTTGTCGCTTCATACAGATACTCCGAGACGTCGCACACATGGTCCCGCAGCTGGCTTCCGTACTCCTCTGCCCACGCCATCATCTCGTCCAGGGAGACGGCTTCCGCGCCGTACACGCCCTTCATATAGAGGTTCTTCCACTCTAAAATCCCCTCAAGGCGCTTTTTAAAGACGTCCGGCAAAAGAAGCTCACCCATCTGGATGCCCTTCTTCTGGAATTTATCGCTGTAGACCGGCGCAATGCCCCGCTTCGTGGAGCCGTATTTGGCGTCGGCCAGGCGGTTTTCCTCCAGTTCGTCCTGCATTTTATGGAAGGGGAATACAATAATCGCCCTTTCGCTGATTTTCAGGTTCTCCGGAGTGATGGAGATTCCCTTTTCCCGCAGGGTGTTTATCTCACCGCACAGGTGCTCTAAATCGATGACCGTGCCGTTACCCAGCACGTTCACCGTTTTTTCATGAAAGATGCCGGAAGGAATCAGGTTGAGGGCAAACTTCCCGTATTTGTTTACAACCGTATGCCCCGCGTTGCTCCCGCCCTGATAGCGCACAACGATGTCATACTTCTCGGCAAGCAGGTCGATCATACGGCCTTTGCCTTCGTCTCCCCAGTTCACACCAACGACTGCGCAGTTGGCCATGATACTTCCCCCTTAAAAAATCAAAACAAGCCTATTCTTAGTATTGTCCGGACTATGCGTCCGGCACGCAGTGATTTTACATTATATATTGTATGAAGTCAAACAAAAATCAAATAAGCGGAAGGCGGCGACGGGCCCCTCTTCCGCTTACCTTTATTCTATGGCTTCATAGGACTGGATAATCAGCCGCGCCGTTTCAACGGCTTTCCTTCCGGTGTCCATACTGCGCCGCTGGATAAAGCGGTGCGCCTCGTTTTCCGTCATGCCGTTTCGCATCATGAGAAGCTCCTTCGCCCGGGCAATCTCCGCCGCCTCCTTGCCCGTCCGGCGGGGCGGCCCTTTAAGGATCTTGCCCTCCATCTGCATGAGGATTTTCACGGAGGAGAGCAGGTCTGACCGGGAGAAGGGCGTGGCGAGCTTAAAGATGCGCTCGTCTTCAATCATGTTCAGCAGCTGCTGGGACGCAATCACGAGGACCGTCGCCCTGTTTCCCACGTTATGGGCCAGGTCAACCGCCGTCATATCGGGAAACTTGTACCCGCAGACCACAATGCAGCCGGATATGCGCCCTACAGCGCGAATCACGTCCGCACCGGAGCGGAAACTGCCGCCGACAATCATTCCTCCGCTTTCAAGCAGTTCGCAGACGCGGCGTCTGTTGTTGTCGTTTTCAAAGGCTACGATGATTTTGTCCAATAAACGCCACCTCCCGCAGAACATCCGGCACAGTTACAGTGCCATCGTCAAAGGGATTAGTGCGTTATGAAGTAGCGGTCAATCTCCCAGCCGCTGACCATGGCACGGTATTCCTCCCACTCGGCTTCCTTGCCGATGAGGTACTGGGTGTAGACGTGATCCCCGAGGGTTTCCCGCACGAGGGAATCCTTCTTCATCTCATCAATCGCCTCTTCGAGGGTGCGGGGCAGGCGTGTAATACCGTGCATTTTGCGGGTTTCGTCGTCCATATCGTAAATATTCTTCGTAACCTCGGGAGGCGGCGTGAGGCCTTTTTCAATCCCGTCAAGTCCCGCCGCAAGGCAAACAGCCAGAGCCAGATAGGGGTTGCAGGTGGGGTCCGGCGAGCGCAGCTCAACGCGGGTCGACTGACCGCGGGATGCGGGAATGCGAATAAGGGTGCTGCGGTTGCTGGCCGACCACGCCAGATAGCAGGGCGCCTCAAATCCGGGCACAAAGCGTTTGTAGCTGTTTACAAGGGGATTTGTAATGGCGCACATTCCACGGGCGTGCTCGAGGAGACCTGCGATGAAGGCGAGGGCTTCCTTTGAAAGGCCTTTCATACCCTGCTCATCGTGGAAGATGTTCTGTCCGTCTTTAAAGAGCGAGAAGTTCGTGTGCATGCCGGAGCCGGCGATGCCGAAGACGGGTTTGGGCATAAAAGTGGCGTGCTGACCGTTTTTCTGCGCGATGGTTTTAACGGCGAGCTTGAAGGTCATAATGTTATCGGCGGCGAGAAGGGCGTCGGTGTATTTAAAGTCAATTTCATGCTGGCCTGCCGCCACTTCGTGGTGAGACGCCTCGATTTCAAAGCCCATGGCCTCTAAGGCAAGGCAGATTTCCCGGCGGGTGTCCTCGCCGCGGTCTAAGGGGCCAAGGTCGAAGTATCCCGCTTCGTCATCCGTTCGGGTGACGGGCTTGCCGTTTTCGTCCGTCTGGAACAGGAAGAACTCAAGCTCCGGCCCCACGTTGGCCACGAAGCCCATATCCGCCGCTTTTTTCAGAACTCTTTTTAAAACGTGGCGCGGGTCGCCCACAAAGGGCGTGCCGTTGTGGTTATACACATCGCAAATCAACCGGGCGACTTTGCCGAACTGCGGCCGCCACGGCAGGATGGTGAAGCTGTCCAAATCAGGGTACAGATACTGATCCGACTCTTCAATGCGCACAAAACCTTCAATCGAGCTGCCGTCGAACATCATTTTGTTGTCGAGCGCCTTTTCAATTTGCGAGGCGGTGATGGCCACGTTCTTCAGTTGGCCGAAGATGTCCGTAAACTGGAGGCGTATAAAACGAATGTCCTCCTCCCGCACCTTCTGGATAATGTCGCTTTTGACGTTTTTGGGCATGACGCATTCTCCCTTCGGAATCTGTACAGTTATTCTGACTCAAACCATCACATTGTACACGGTCTGGCAGCTTCATCTTAAATTACAAAGAACGAGCAATGGGGGTGTCCTGTTTTGCCCAATTGCTCGTCGTCTCATCGATTATACGCCTGCCGGATGATGCCTGTCAAGCGGGAAGGCACGACTTTTCAGGGCAACTTGCCGACGCAGTGGTTGACATCCGTCATGGCCCGTGTTAGTATAAAAAATTGTTATAATAAAGCAAAAGCAAGCGAAAACAGAGCACTTTTTAGCCGAACTGAGAGGAGTTATCATGGTTACAAAGCACATTTTTGTTACGGGCGGCGTTGTATCCGGACTTGGGAAAGGGATATGCGCCGCTTCTTTAGGACGTCTGCTGAAGCAGCGCGGCCTTCGTGTGACACTCCAGAAACTTGACCCGTATTTTAATGTGGACCCCGGTACCATGAGCCCGTATCAGCACGGCGAAGTCTTCGTGACGGACGACGGGGCCGAAACGGACCTTGACCTCGGACATTACGAGCGGTTTGTGGATGTGAGCCTCACGGGGAAATCCTCCGTCAGCTCAGGCCGCATCTATTGGGACGTTCTCAACCGTGAGCGCAGCGGCGATTACTTGGGCCGCACCGTGCAGATTATCCCCCACATCACTGATGAGATTAAGTCCCGCATCTACAGCCTCGAGTCAGAAGATGTGGACGTCATCATCACCGAAATCGGCGGCACGGTGGGTGACATCGAAAGCCAGCCTTACCTTGAGGCAATTCGTCAGGTGGCCAACGAAAAGGGTCGCGAAAACGTCATCTTTATCCACGTCCCCCTTATCGTTCAGGTCCCCGGGTCGAATGAACTGAAGAGCAAGCCCACACAGCACTCCGTCAAGGAGCTTCTGTCTAACGGGATTCAGCCGGATATTCTCGTCTGCCGCACGAACCTTCCCATTACCTCCAGCATCCGCCAGAAAATTGCTCTGTTTTGTAATGTTGATTTAGACTGCGTCATCGAAAACGTGACGGCAGGCAGCCTGTACGAAGTACCGCTCCTTCTGGCCCAGGAAGGGCTGGACGCTGTTGTCTGCCGCAAGCTGGGCCTTTCCGTCCCCCCGGCGGACCTTGCGGAGTGGACGGCAATGGTAAACCGCACCATGGCCGCGACGAAAAAAGTCACCATCGGCCTCGTGGGGAAATACACCCAGCTGCATGATGCGTACCTGAGCGTTGTGGAAGCCCTCTGCCACGCCGGCACGGAAAACGACGCCGTTGTGGACGTAAGGTGGATTGACTCCGAAAAGGTTTCCCCGGAAAACGTGGCGGAACACCTTTCCGACTGCCATGGTGTCCTCGTACCCGGCGGATTCGGTGACCGGGGCGTAGAGGGCATGATAACCGCCATAAACTACGCCCGCGAAAACAACATTCCCTTCTTCGGGATTTGCCTCGGCATGCAGATGGCTGTGGTGGAGTTTGCCCGCAACGTGGTGGGGCTCACGGGCGCCCACTCCACAGAGTTTTACGAGCTCTCCCCCCACCCCGTTATCGACCTCATGCCCGATCAGGTGGGCATCACGAAAAAGGGCGGCACCATGCGCCTTGGCAAATATCCCTGCGTCCTGCAGGAGGGCACCCTCTCCGAAGGGCTCTACGACTCAACCCTCATTCACGAGCGGCACCGCCACCGTTACGAGTTTAGCAACCAGTACCGTGACACGTTGAAGGCGCAGGGCCTGCGCATGGCCGGCCTCTCCCCGAATGGCAACCTCGTGGAAATCATAGAACTGCCGGACCACCCGTGGTATGTGGGCGTACAGTTCCATCCGGAGTTTAAGAGCCGCCCGAATCGGGCGCACCCGCTGTTCTTCGGCTTCGTCCGCGCCGCGGGGCAGTATCTGAAAAGCCGATAAGGGTCAAATAAGCGAAAACAAACAGCCGTTCCAGTTGGAACGGCTGTTTTACATTTAAATAGGTGTCTTACCTTATATATATAGTATACCCGTTACGCTGCGCCGCCGAATTTATTCGGCATCGTCGAAATTCAGGGCGTTGTAGGCGTCAGAATAGGTCACTTCAATCTGCTCCTGCCAGCCCTCCATTACGGACTGGAACATGCTGTAGGCCGTTAAGGTGCGTAAGGTGTATTCGCCGCCGTAGGACGAGTAGGCAATGGGCACGGCACCGGAGTCAATGGGCACGCGGTAGATGATGTGGTACCCGAACTGGCTCTCCACGATGCCGCTGTGCTCCCCGATTTCAAGCTCCCGGGTGGCGTTTTCAAATTCTTTAACCATGTTCCCCTTCGTAAAGAGGTACCCTTCCGGCCGGGCGATGCTGCCCGGGTCTTCACTGTGCTTTTTCACGAGGCCGTCAAAAAACGCGCCGAAATCACCGCCGGAGAAGGCTTCAATTTCCGCCAGAATATCCTCGGCCTTTTCCCGGGCTGCGGCCTTCTCTTCATCCGTCATGGGCACGTCCTGCCCCGTCTCCCCGTCCGTCTTGAGGGTTTTAATGAGGATGTGCTTGGCCATCAAATAGTCCTCGGTTCCGGCAAATTCGGCGATATCCTCCTCTGAGAGTTTTTCACCGTGCATGCCGAACATCTCGGTCAGGCACTTTTCTAAGAGCCGGCTCGTCTCTAAAATCCAGAAATAAAGCTCCTTCGTGCAAAACTGCTCTTTGAGGGTGTTGAGAAGCTCCTCCTCACCGTACGTGGTCACAAGGCCCTGCCACTCCCCTTGAATGTCCTCTTTGTCTTTCTCCGTCAATTCAAGGTTCATAAGCCCCGCCCCGTATTCCACAGCCTTGTTCTGCAGCAGAATGGACACGGCGTTATCCAGCACAGCCTGCTGGATGGTCTCTTCCTCCGAATAGGGAAAGGCTTCACCCCAGCTGCTCACATAGTCCGGGCTTCCCACCAGCTGGTAGACGCTGTACTGCACGAAGTAGAAAAACGTCTCCCATGTTACGTCATTTCCCCCCACCGTCAGCATCACCGTCTCCGGCGGGTGCAGGGCGTAGATGGCTTCAAGTGTGGCAGACTGCTGAGGCTGGCCGGTGCTGTCCGTGGGCGAGGGGGACGGCTGCGGGGGTTCCTGCGCATTTTTGCACGCTGTCAGGGAAAATACGAACAGCGCGCACAGCAGCGCGGCGATGATTTTTCGTTTAACCATGATGACTCCTCCGTTTTCACTCACTATACCGCTTCTCCCCCGCCGCTGACAAGGGTAAAGCCGGGAATGTTTACTTATTGTTTGTATTTGGCCGTTGTGGTTTGGTATTCTTTTACAAATTTTGCCGCTTCGTCGAGGATGCTCTTCCCGCCGCGCAGCTTCAGGGCGATGTTCGGCTCCGTCCCCGCTTCGATGCGCACGCGGTTCTTGTATTCCGGTAGGCTGTACAGGGCGGAGACGACTTTCATATCAAAATCACTCAGCTTAAACCGCAGCCAGCCGGCCTTTTGGGAAATCTCGCGGATGCCCGCGTCAGCGGCATTGCCCCGCAGCAGTGCGATGTTCACAAGAGCCAGCGTCTCGGAGGGCGGGTCGCCGTACCGGTCGATGAGCTCGGCAATCATCTCGTCCGCCTCCTCCTCCGTGCGCACCCGGGCGATGCGGCGGTAGAGGTCCATCCGCTGCTCTGCGGAGGGGACATACTTTTCCGGAATGTTGGCGGAAACGGACAGGTCGGCGGAGCACTCCGTCTGAAGCGTCTTCTTCTCTCCCTTTTCCTCGGAAACGGCTTCCTCCAGCAGTTTCAGGTACATATCATAGCCCACATCCATGATATGGCCTGACTGTTCCGACCCCAAAAGGTTTCCTGCACCGCGAATTTCAAGGTCCCGCATGGCGATTTTAAAGCCGGAATTAAACTCGGCAAATTCCCTTATGGCGGCAAGGCGCTTTTCCGCCACCTCTGAGAGGACTTTCCCCTGTCGGAAGGTGAGATAGGCGTAAGCCCGTCGTGGTGAGCGGCCCACACGCCCTCGCAGCTGGTGCAGCTGGGAAAGACCCAGCTTGTCGGCATCTTCGATAATCAGGGTGTTCACGTTGGGGATGTCGATGCCCGTCTCGATAATCGTGGTGCAGACGAGCACCTGCACCGCGCCGGAGGACACCCGCTCCATTACGTCGCCGAGTTGGTCTTCGTCCATTTTCCCGTGGGCCACGTCGATGGTGATGCCCTCAAGCATCTGGGAAAGGCGCGCCGCCGTACGCTCGATGTTGTCCACCCGGTTGTGGAGATAGTACACCTGCCCGCCCCGGGCCACCTCCCGTCGGATAGCGTCGCATATTATGCTCCAGTCGTGCTCAAGGACGTAAGTCTGAACGGGCTGACGGTCCCGTGGCGGCTCCTCGATGGTGGACATATCCCGGATTCCGGAGAGGGCCATATTCAGGGTGCGGGGGATGGGCGTGGCGGAGAGGGTGAGAACATCCACGGATTTGGCCATCTCCTTAAGTCTCTCTTTATGAGCCACGCCGAAGCGCTGCTCCTCGTCCACAATGAGAAGCCCCAGCTTGCGGAACTTGATGTCCTTCTGCAAAAGCCGGTGTGTGCCGATGATGAGGTCAATGGCCCCGCTCTCCAGCTCTTTGATGATGTTCCTGACCTGACTGGGCGTTCTGAAACGGCTGAGCACCTCGATTTTCACGGGGTATCCGGAAAACCGCCTCATGGCGGTCACATAATGCTGCTGCGCCAGAACCGTGGTGGGGACGAGCATGGCCGCCTGATGACCGTCCAGAATACACTTCATCACGGCCCGCAGCGCCACTTCCGTCTTCCCGTAGCCTACGTCGCCGCAGAGCAGGCGGTCCATGGGGACGGGTTTTTCCATGTCCCCCTTAATCTCCTCCACGCACCGGAGCTGGTCCTCCGTCTCCTGATAGCCGAACCGCTCTTCAAATTCCGTTTGCCAGACGGAATCGGGCGCAAAGGCGTGCCCCTTCGCCCTCTGCCGCTCGGCGTAAAGGCGCAGAAGCTCCCGGGCCATCTCCTTGGCCGCTGTCTTCGCCCTGACTTTCGCCTTCTGCCAGTCGGCGCCCCCCATCTTCGAGAGCTTAATCGGCGCGTCCTCCCCGCCGCCGATGTATTTCGTCACCAAATCCAACTGCGTCGCCGGAACGTAGAGGCTGTCCGTCCCCGCGTAGGCGATTTTAACGTAGTCTTTTTCCAGACCGTCCACAGTCATCTTGAAGATGCCCACATAGCGCCCGATGCCGTGGTGCTCGTGGACGACGAGGTCCCCGGGGGAAAGGTCTGTAAAGCTCTGAAGCCGCTCCCTGTTGGAAGGGAGCTTTTTTCGTCTCTTTTTCAGAACGGAGGGCTCGATAAACTGCCCCTCGGTGATTACTGCCACCTTGGCAGCGGGGTACTCCATCCCTGCCGACAGAGTCCCCAGAGCGATGACGCAGGAGCCCACCGCCGGCGTTCGCCTGAATTCGTAGTCAAGGGAGACGGAAACACCCTTTTCCAGTAGATATTCCGCCAGAATCGACGCTCGCCGCTCGTCCTGACATAGCACGATGGTCACGTACTTTTCGCCCACATAGTGGGTGATATCCCCCACCGCCGTTTCCACGCTGCCGCCGTAGGAGGGCAGCTGCTTGGCCGTGAAGGTGAAAATTTTGCGGGGATTGAGGGGATAGCGGCTGTGGGTGAAGCTCTCCATCATGAAAACTGGAAATTCCTCAAGCCGCAGGCAGAACGTCTCCCAGTCCGCGGCGAAGCGTACGAGCCCCGCCTCCAGTATCCCGGCGGCGAGCAGGGAGCTTGCGTCCTCTCCCAGCTGCCAGAGGTAATTTTTCGCCCGCTCTGCAAGGCGTGCCGCGTCACTTAATACCACCACGGCGTCCACGGGAAAATAGTCCACGGCGCAGGCCATGGGATAGAGAAGCTCGAGATATTTATCCGCCGCCGCCAAAATGCGGCCTGTTTCGAGCCGCTCCATGTCGGACCGGATGTTCTTTTTCAGCTCAGACAGGGCGTTCTTTCGCCGCTCTAAGCGTGAGGCCACCGCTCCAAGCGCCCCAATAAGCCCCTCCACGCCCTTTCCGTGTTCCCCGTCGTAGAGGGCGGGAAGCGCCTCGGCGGCAGGGAGAATGAGGGCTTTGTTGATGGCTTCCGTGCGCCGCTGGGTAGCGGTGTCGAAAAAGCTCATGGAGTCGATTTCATCGCCGAAAAACTCACAGCGGAAGGGCTCCTCCTCCGCAGGTGAGTAGACGTCGAGAATACCGCCCCGCAGGGCAAACTGACCCGGGCCTTCCACCTGCTCCGTCCGGCTGTATCCCGCCTGAACGAGATGATGAACCACGTCGTCAAGGGGATATGTGCCGCCGTTTTCCAGCTCCATGACAGCCTTTTCCATGAGAAGCGGCGGCATCGTCCGCTGCAACACCGCGTCAATGGTGGCGACGATGACGCCCTCGCCCCGCAGCATGGCATAAAGGGCCCGAAGCCGCTCCTGCTCATGTTGACGGGATGCGCCCTCCACGTGGTAGAACATGAAATCCCGCGCACGCAGCAAAACAGCCTTTTCCTGCGTGAGGGCTTCAAGGTCGCCGGCGATGCGCTTTTGCTCCGTCTCGTCTGAACATAAGACGACGAGGGGCCGTTTCGTGTTCCGCCGGATAACGGCCGCGGCGTGGGCGCGGTGTATCCCGTCCACACCTGAGACAACGGCGGGGCACTGCCCGTTTTCCACACCGGCGGCCAACTGGTCGAAGCCGATTTCTTTTATGAGAAGTTCCGTCAATGCGCGCATACTTGACCGGCCTTTCCTGAATATCTGCATTTTAGAGCAAACGGCATCGCCCCGATACAGGAGTATCGGGGGTGTCGATGCTGCTCACGTGTTTCACGTGAAACATTTATTTCGTTTTAAGGGGACTTTTCTGGATTTTCGCAAAGCGGCGGGGGTAGCCCTTGGGCGTCTCCCCCTTTTTCCGGTAGACAACAGCGCGGTGGCGTACGTCTGTTCCCGGAATTGTGTAGTCAAAGACCGATTCCATCTCCGCCCTGAGAACTTTGGCGCTGTGGAGCGCTTCCTGTATCTCCTCGTCGGAATCAGGGCCTTTCATGGCGATAAACCGCCCTCCAACCTTGACGAAGGGCAGGCACAGTTCGTTCAAGACATTAAGCCGAGCAACGGCCCGGGAGACCACAATATCAAACCCGTCCCGCATCAGAGGCTGAAGCGCCGATTCTTCCGCCCGGGAGTGGATGCAGTCAACGTCCTCAAGCCCAAGCTCCTGACACAGCTCCTCAAGAAAACTCACCCGTTTTTTCTGGGCGTCAAGAAGCGTGAGGGCGATGTCCTCCTGTACGATTTTGAGGGGCACACCGGGAAAGCCCGCGCCGCTGCCGATATCCATGACGCGGGCGCCTTCAAATCCGCCGAGGTTTAGGAGAGCGAGACAGTCTAAAAAGTGAAGCCGCGCCGCGGCGTCCTTTTCCATAATGGCTGTGAGGTTCATGACGCGATTTTTCTCCACGAGAAACGCAAAATATCGCTCAAACTGCTCAACCTGCGCATCCGACAACGCCAGTCCCAGTTCCGCCGCACCTTGTACTAGTATATGTCGCATTATGTGAGATTAGCCCTTCCGTTCCTTTAGAATATCGCGGATTTCCGTAAGCAGGAGTTCTTCCTTCGTCGGTTCAGGTGGCTTTGGCTCCTCTTTCTTTTCTTCTTCTTTCTTCCTGCTTTTCAGGCGGTTTATGAGCTTGACAAACAGGAACACGATAAGGGCAAGGATGACAAACTCGATGATGGTGTTAACGAAGAGGCCGATATTCAGACCAATCGGCTCCTCCTGCCCGAAAAAACGCGGAAGAGGGATGACCCAGTCTTTAAAATCCACACCGCCGAGGAACATGCCGATAAAGGGAGTCGCCACATCGTTGACAAAGGAGCTGACGATTTTTGAGAACGCGCCGCCAATCATAACGCCGACGGCCAAATCAATTACACTGCCCTTAACGGCAAACTCCTTAAACTCGCCGGCAAACTTCTTGAGGAACGTAGTCTTCTTTTTCATGGAAGAACCCCTTCTCTCCTTATTTTTTGATGACCTCAATCCCGCCGAGATATTTTCTCAAAACCTCCGGAACGACGACGCTGCCGTCTTTGAGCTGATTTTGCTCCACCAGTGCCGGCAGAATCCGGCTGGTTGCGAGTCCTGAACCGTTGAGCGTGTGGACAAATTCCGTTTTGCCCGTCTCCTCCCGCTTAAAGCGGATGCCGCCGCGCCGGGCCTGATAATCCCGGGCATTAGAGACGGAGGAGACTTCCTTATACCCATTCATGGAGGGGATTTGGATTTCAATGTCGTAGGTTCTGGCCATGGATGCCGAGCAGTCACCGGCGGCGAGCTTCACCGTTCTGAAGTGGAAGCCCAGCCCCTTCACGAGGGCTTCCGCCTTCGCCACGAGCTCTTCAAAGGCCGCATCGGAGTCCTCCGGCTTCGTAAACTGCACCATTTCCACCTTATTAAACTGGTGCCCGCGCACCATTCCCCGCTCGTCTGTGCGGTAGGAGCCGGCTTCCCGACGGAAGCAGGGTGTGTAGGAGATGTATTTGCGCGGCAGCTCATCCTCACGCAGAATTTCGTCCCGGTGGAGGGAAACGAGGGCCGTCTCCGCTGTGGGAAGCATGAAACGGCGGCGCTCGTCCTCGGCGTTTTCAAGCCAGAAGACTTCGTCTTCAAACTTCGGGAACTGACCCGAGGTATAGCCGCATTCCCAGCTTAACATGTGGGGCACGAACACCAGCTCGTAGCCGTCTGCAATGTGGGTGTCGATAAAGTAGTTGAGCAGCGCCCATTCAAGGCGGGCACCCAGCCCGCGGTAGACGATAAACCCGCTGCCCGAAAGCTTTGCGCCACGGGGATAGTCGATGAGGCCTAAATCGGTGCACAAATCCACGTGGTTTTTCGGCTCGAAATCGAAGGTGTGGGGCTCGCCGAAGTAACGGATGGGCTCGTTGCCCTCCTTCCCGCCGGGGACGAGGTCCTCATCCGGCATGTTGGGCAGGCTGGCCATGAGGGCGTTGTACTCCTCCTCCACCGCCCGCAGCTGTGTTTCCGAGGCTTTAATCGTCTCCTTCAGCTCCGTAACCTGCTTGAGTAGGGCCTGAACGTCCCCGCCTTCCTTTTTTACCTGCGGAATCTGCTTGGAAAGCTTGTTCTGCTCGGCCTTGCTCTGCTCTCCGGAGGAGATCAGCTCACGACGCTTTCTGTCCAGCTCAAGTATTCTGTCGACAGTGACGTCGCAGTCGATTTCCTTTTTTCGAAAACATGCTTTGACCTCTTCCGGATTGTCTCTGATTATCTTAATGTCAATCATGCTGATACTCCTTGTACCCGAATTGTCTCGCCAGCTCATTGTATTTTTCCACAAGCCGTGCCAGTTCCTGCTCCATTTCCTGCGTCGCCTGCGCAAGTGCGTTCTTCTCCGCCTCCGTCGCCTGTAGCTTCTCTTTCAGCTGGTCCAGTTCCTTTACCAAATCGTTCCGCTCTGTGATAAGGTCGTCAACATCCTTGCGGAGTGATTCGTTTTCCTTTTGTAAATCGGCGCTCTTGGCCATGGCCGATACGCTCTTCTGGGTCAGTTCCGTTACTTCCCGGGAATGGCGCGCCTGAACGAAATACGAGAGAATCGTAAACAGCATGGCCACGAGAAACAGCGTGACGACGTACGTGATAACGCTCCTGCGGGACTTCATGCGCCGGGCCGCTGCATCCTCCGGTGAGGCCGGGATGTGCGGCGCCGTCTCGCCCTCCCTACCGTCGGACCGTCTTCTCATATCCCATACTCCCCTTCGTTTTGCGGAGTCAGCGCGGACAGAAGGGCGTAGAGCCGCTCGAAATCCTCCTGATCATAGTACTCGATTTCGATTTTGCCCTTTTTCGGCCCATAGACGATTTTGGCCCGCCTGCCCAGCGTTTTCGTCAGCCGTGTCTCCAAATCCGCCACATAGTCCATAATCTCGGCGGAGGGCTTTCGGCGCTTCGGCCTTTCCGCTTTTTCGCTTTTCACTTTCTTTACAAGGCGCTCTACCTCCCGGACGCTCAGGCCAAGCCGGACAATTTCCTCCGCAGCTTGCTCGATAGCCTCCGAATCCTCCAAAGAAAGCAGTGCCCGGGCGGCGCCCATGGAAATCTCCCCCGTCTCCAGCATCTTCAGCACGGACTCAGGGAGCGCCAGCAGCCGCATGGCGTTTGCCACCACGGGTCGCGTTTTCCCAACGCGCCGGGCCACTTCCTCCTGCTTAAGGCCGTACTCCTCAACGAGTGTTTTATATCCCAGCGCCTCTTCCACGGGGTTTAAATCCTCCCGCTGGAGGTTT
>DUPW01000034.1 GCA_012838125.1 Papillibacter sp. | reverse complement strand
GCGGTTTTTGATAACACACCGCCCCTTCTGCCGGATTGCGACACGATACCGCAAATCACTTCCGACAGGAAATGGCCATACTTTACCTCCAGAATATACACCCCCGTTAAGGGGGGATGGCGGCCGGCCGCGCCGTGGGAAAAACGCAGGCGCCGATTCCGATAGGCTGTCAGAGCCGAGGGAGATGCGCGCGTTCCCCATGGGCTACACGGAAGCCTGCTGTTTATAGTCAACTATATTCTTCGGACGAAGCTGTTGATAACGCATCTTCGCGCAAACTTCGCCCATGGCGGGCTATCCACCGCCAGCAAAACGGAAAAGTCACCGCACGACAGTCGCCGGCATGAATATCCGAATTGGCGCCGGCGGGCTCCTATCAAATATAAACGTTTGGCGGCCAACCCGCAACGAAAAGCGCAGGATTTGTCTAAATCGCCCACAGTTTGAGGCACCCAATGCACCGGTGCATATAAAAAGAGCCCATTCGGAACAGTCCGAATGGGCCCCTTAATGCTTTAGCTCTCTTGGCGGGTTTTACAGATACCTCATGAGGCTGAAGAGAGCCGATTCCATAAGGCGTTCGGATACATCCTCCACGAGGTCTTCAATCTGTCTCTCGGATACGGTGAGAACATCCGTATACGACCCGGGAGAGGGCACCGATTCGTTTTCATTGAGAACAACCGTCAGGTCAATATCCATGGAATAGCCGTCAACGGAGATTTCACGCACGGTGATGGTCGTCTTCTTGCCAGACTGCTTGAGCGTCCCCCGCAGCTCAAACTCGTCGCTTGAGACACGGTAGGACCCGTCGGACTTGTTCCACGAGATTTTGACGTTCATGGAGCTGTACCCGTCCTGCACGGTGAACCGTGCGGAATAATCCGTCTTGGTGTTTTCGCTGACCGTATAGCGGATGACGGTGTCGGACCATCCGTCGTTAATCTTCAGGCTGATTTCCTCGGAGGAGCCGAGTCTCTTGCCGAGGGTCAGGCTCATTGAGAAGGCCGTCTTGCTGCCTTCCTTCCCCTTCATCGTAAAGGCCGCCAGCGTTTTGCCGTCTTTCGTCACAAAGAACTCGAGGACGAGTTTGACGTTCCCCGCATCTTCAATCTCTTCCGCAACGTATTCCGCCTCTTCAAGGAGGTTCTCAAAGAATTCGTCGATTTGCTCGTTGATTTCATCTTCATCCGGCATGCTGTAGCCGTAGTAGTAGCCATACGGGTTAAAGCCGGATAAGGCGCTGGAATTGAGAAGGACAAGCTCCTTGACGGTATCCCGCAGCTGCTTGTCTTTTGACGCCTCTTCCGCCAGAGACAGAACAATCTCGGCCATCGCGTCCGTATCTAGCGTGAGGGTGACGGCCGTAGTCTTGACTTTATCCGAACCGATATCGAGGGTGACGTTTTCCTTCTCCGTCTCACCGACGTCGCAGGCCGTTTTAACGAGAAGCTCTAAGTACTTTTCCGACAGTGCGGTCAGGTCTTTTTCAAGGTCCTTGTAATCCTGCGCACTGTCAAGCAGGGCGTGGAGCATCTCATACGTATACTCATCAAGGGCGAAATACGTGCCCGAGTCCGGCGCAAAAACGGACTTTTCAAGGTTCGCCGCGGCTTTTTTGAGGTTAATGCCGTACTTGCCCTTCAGCAGCGAATCACTGCCGAACACGACGGCGTCGGGCGAGCCGTAAATCGTCGCGTCGATGGGGCGCTCCCCGTCGTAAGAGAGTGACTTTTCGGCGGCAAATTTCCGGTCCGCCGCATCGGTGTAAAGCTTAATTCTGCTGGTCAGAGGTACACTGCCGTAAAGAATGTCCCACTCGCTCAAATCGGCGGAGACTTCAATGGAACCGCCGCTGAGGACGTTGGTGACAACGCCTAAGGCACCTTCGTTTGACGTCTGCAGGGACTTGATGGTGTTGGCCAGAGAA
This sequence comes from Papillibacter sp., assembly GCA_012838125.1. Classification (GTDB taxonomy): domain Bacteria; phylum Bacillota; class Clostridia; order Oscillospirales; family Oscillospiraceae; genus Sporobacter. The sequence goes on along the minus strand of DUPW01000034.1, from coordinate 16 downwards.
GTGCCGATGAGAGCTG
>DUPW01000033.1 GCA_012838125.1 Papillibacter sp. | reverse complement strand
GTTTTCGTAACGCTTTGTCATTGCCATTGAAGTCAGCTCCTTGACCGGGGCGATTGCCCGGCATAAATCTATTTCATGTTATCCGTTTCGTACATAACAGCCGCCAGCGCCGCAATCGGCGCCGTTTCGCAGCGGAGAATACGGGGGCCTAGCCCCGTTTTGAGCATCCCCTGTTCGGCGGCATAGTCGGCCTCTTCCGGCGCAAATCCGCCCTCCGGGCCGGACATAATCGCCAGCGTCTTATAGTCCGCCCTTGACCGAAGGACGGAGCGGATGTCGTTGTCTTTTTCGCATTCGTATAAAAACAGTCCAACGTCACACGCCGCCGCGGATTTGACGGCCTGCTCGAAGGAGGGCGAAACGGTGACACCCGGCACCTTCCCCCTGCCCGACTGTTTTGCCGCCTCCTCCGCAATCTTCTGAAGGCGCGCCGTTTTCGTGATGGACGACGCCGCCGAGGGACGGGATACGCACCGCGCTGAGGGGAACACAACGATGCGAGACGCCCCCATCTCAACGGATTTCTGCACGAGCGTCTCCAGCTTGTCCCCTTTTGAAAAGGCCGCGTACACCGCCACGTCCACCGTCGGTTCGCCATTTGACGGCTTGGTCGACACGATTTCCGCCTCGGCACCGCCCTCGTCAATAGAGCGAAGGCGGCAGATATAATCAGTCCCCTGTCCGTCGCACACGGTGAAGTGTTCCCCCCGCCGGATGCGCAGAACGCGAAGATGCTGCGCTTCCTTTGTGCTGAGACAGGCCACTCCACCGAAAATATTCGTTGCGGCGACAAAAAATCGCGCCACGCTTCAATCCCTCCGTAAAAGAGCGGTGCGTTAGACCGCTCACCGTATAATTGAGCATTTTAACAGATAACCATCACTCTGGCAAGATTAGAGACATATAATGGCAGCGACGAGGTGCCTTTACCTCCACCTTCCGGCATACGCCAAGCTGCAAACGAAACGAGGAAGGGATTTCCATGGATAGTAACGATTACGGCATTGACGCCGAAAAACTGAAAGCTGTCTGGGAACGTGTGATGGCGGCAAATATCGCCGAGCCCGCCGAACCGGAGAGCGTTAAACCGGCACCCTCACTCCAAAAATCAGACGCGGAGCGGCTCGTAGAATTGATTGATGCCGCTTCCGCGGCGGCAGACACCTATCGGGCCTGCGCGTCACGCTGCGCAGGTAAAATACGCCGTGAGCTCATGTCCCTCAGTTCCGCGCAGGCGACGAGCGCACAAAAGCTCCGCGCCCGCTACTATATCTTAACCGGCCACAATTATTCGCCACCGGCCAGTTGCCCCTATGTTATCGCACTGCCGAAAACCCTCGCCCTGCGCTACGAGGCAGAAAAATCAGCCTATTCAGACTACATTAAAGGGGCAAATGAAACGCAGGATACGTCCCTTTCTGATCTTTTCTTCGCCCTTGCCGCACTCTCCCAACGCAACGCAGACGCACTTTTGTGTCTTCTTGAAAGCCTTCTTTAATTTCTACATTTTCCACAAGACGCGCCGTTCATGCGGCGCGTCTTTTTCTTTCCAACTTTGATAAATAATTGACAATGTTGTGTCCGTAGGGTAAAGTTATTGTTAATAATCTCGCTATTATCTCGCGAAGGGAGTCTCACAATGAGTACGTTAAAGTACCCGCATCTCTTTGAGCCGATTGAAATCGGCGGAACGCTCTTCCGCAACAGGCTTTTCTCCTCCCCACAAGGTTTTTACAATCTCGCAACGGACCTCTGCCCCGGCGATGATATGGTCGCCTTTTTTGAGGCCAAAGCCCGCGGCGGCTTCGCCTCTGTTTGCGTGGGCGACTGCATGGTGGATTTTACACGCGGCCGCCACTACGATTGGCTGATTCCCCTTGACAACCCCAAACTCATGCCGGGCCTTGCCAAGCTCACCAGCGCCGTATCCCGGCAGGGCTCCGTCATTTCTGCGGAACTGTCCCATGCGGGCATGTACGCCCTTGCCTCCCATCTGGCGGGCGCTCCCCTTTACGGGCCCGTTGAGATGGAGGGGAAATACGGGCACGTGCACGAGATGCCTGAAGAGATGATTTTAGAGACAGTTGAATCCTTTGGCAAAGCCGCGGCCTTTGCAAAACGGGTAGGTTTTGGCATGGTCACCATCCACGGCGGCCACGGCTGGCTCCACGCGCAGTTCCTCTCACCCTACATAAACACCCGCAAAGACCGCTGGGGCGGCAGCTTTGAAAACAGGATGCGGTTTTCCCTCGCCGTGGTGGAGAGCATCCGCCGCCATTGCGGGAAGAACTTCCCCATCGAGTTTCGCATGAGCGGCTCGGAGTGCTTTGAGGGCGGGTATGACCTCGACGAGGGCATCGCCATCGCCAAAGCGTTAGACGGCAAGGTGGACATCATCCACGTCTCCGCCGGTAACCACGAAATCCCCGATTCTTCCATCATCACCCACCCCTCCATGTTCAAGGAGGACGGCGTGAACCTCTATCTCGCCGCCGAAATCAAGAAACACGTGAAAACACCGGTGGGCACTGTGGGCGGTTTTACCGACCCTGCCCACATGGAAGAAGTCATCGCCTCCGGCAAGGCGGATATCATCAACCTCGGCCGCCAGTCCCTGGCGGATCAGGACCTGCCCAACAAGGCGCGTCTCGGGCGGGACGAGGACATCAACAAATGTCTGCGCTGCTGCGCCTGTTTCTCCGGCGTGGGTGACCGCCGCATCTTCTACTGCGCCACGAATCCCGTAACGGGCCACGAGTATGAAGATAAATACCTTCCGCCCGCAGCCAGGAGAAAGCGCGTTCTCGTGGCCGGCGGCGGCGTTGCGGGTATGCAGGCTGCCCTCACCGCGGCCCAGCGTGGACACGACGTCATTCTCTGCGAAAAGGCCGATAAGCTCGGCGGTGTGCTCCGCTGCGAGGAAAATGTCCCCTTTAAGAAGAAGTTGGCCGGCTACATAGAATACCAGATTCGCAACATCGGCAAGGCGGCGGTAGATGTGCGCCTCGGCACCCCCGTCACGCCGGAGCTGGTGGAGGAGCTGCGTCCGGACGTTGTCATCGCCGCCGTCGGCGCCCGCCCCATCGTCCCGAACATCCCTGGCATTGACGGCAAAAACGTCCTCGGCGCGGAAGAAGCGTATATGAGCCACGATAAAGTCGGGAAGGTCCTTACCATCATCGGCGGCGGCCTCGTCGGCGTGGAGCTTGCCATCTTCATGGCGCAGGAGGGGCGGAAGGTGACGATTATCGAAGCGGAGAAGGAACTCTCCCTCGGCAATCCCAGCCCCCACTTCGGTGCGTTGCAGAATAAGATATCTGAGCTGGACATTCGCGTCCTTACCTCCGCCAAGGTAGAGCGCATCACTGAGTCGGGCGTTGCCGTCCAGACGGGAGAAGGCGCACAAGAAATCACGTCGGACACCGTCGTCTATGCCGTGGGCCAAAAGCCCCTGCGGGAGGACGTCATGGCCCTCTCCCGGTTCTCTAGGGAGTTTTACGCCATCGGTGACTGCGTTGCTCCGAAGAACATTCTCGAAGCCACACAGGCGGCCTGGACCATAGCCCGCACCATTGGGCGTTTCTAACCGGACTTATTTTCCCTGTTCATTAAAAACCCCCGTGCCGCATGGCACGGGGGTTTTCTCTAGTTATTCAAGGGCGTTGAGTTTTTCAAGGAGCGCCTCGAGGTCCTTTGCGCCGTAGCCGTTCATGTTCATGACGTTGCGCAGGGGCATGTAATTAAGGAGCATTTCAAAGGCCTCCGGCGAAAAAATCGCGTCCATCCTATCCATATTCCTCATGTAATGCGAGACCAGCTCAAACGCACGCGGGTCGCGCTTTGCGTCACAAAAAGGCGTGTCGGCGGTGTAGTAAATCTTCTCCCGCAGCGTGGACTCCACGAAAACGGGCGCCGTGGGGGCAGAGTCCACGGAGGAGCGCGCCGCCACGACGGTGTATGTGCCGCTCTCCACGAACCAGTCTTCCATGGCGGTGTTGTAATAGGAAAAGGCGCGCTTATCGAGGGTGAAGGTGACGGTTTTCGTCTCGCCGGGCTGGAGCGCCACTTTCCCAAAGGCCCGCAGTTCCCTAGCGGGGCGGACAGTCTCGCCGTCAGCCGGCGGGGCGATGTAGATTTGGACGATTTCCTTTCCGAACACATCCCCCGTGTTCGTCACGTCCACCGAGACGGTGAGGGTATCTTTGTCGGTGATTTTGTCCGCGCTGAGATTCAGATTGGAATATTCAAACGTGGTGTAGCTCAGGCCGTACCCGAAGGGGAACAAAACGTCCATCTTTTTCGTGGTGTAGTAGCGGTAGCCGACGAAAACGCCCTCCACGTATCGGACTGTGTCGCGCTCTCCGGGGAAATTCAGGTAAGAGGGGGTGTCCTCCAGTTTGTACGGATAGGACTCCGCCAGTTTCCCCGAGGGATTTGCCCGCCCGTAAAGCAGGTCCACGCAGGCCTCCCCAACGGCTTCGCCCCCCAGACCCATCGCCAAAACGGCGGCCACGTCATTAATCCACGGCATCTCAACGGGTGATCCGTTATGCAGTACCACCACCACGCGGCGGCAGGCGGCCGCCACCCGTGATATCAGCTCATTCTGGCCGTTCGGCAGGCGCATGTCGCGCCGGTCGAAGCTCTCCGACTCCTTCCATTCAGGCAGTCCTGCGAAGATGATGGCCACCTCCGCTTCCTTCGCCGTGTCCACCGCCTCGCGGAGAAGGGATTCATCGATTTCCTCCGTCGCATCGTCAAATCCCCGGGCAAAGAGGACGCCTTTCGGCGCACAGGAGAGGGCGGACGCCACCTTATACGGGTTAATATGCGAACTGCCGCCGCCTTGGAAGCGGGGCATTTCGGCGTACTTGCCGATGAAGGCGACCTTCGTCCCCTCCCGAAGGGGCAGGACGCCCCCCTCGTTTTTCAGCAGAACCGCCGACTCCGCCGCGGCCCGGCTGGCTATGGCGTGGGACGCTTCCAAATCAAAGGGCGGTTTTTCTAATTCCGCCGTGCAGCGGGCGATGAGCTTTAAGATGCGGGCGACTGCCCTGTCCAGCACGGCTTCGTCCAGCCGACCGCTGCGTACCGCTTCGGCGATTTCCGTGTCGCGCTCTCCGCCGGAGTAAGGCATCTCAAGGTCAAGCCCCGCCTTAAGGTTTGTGACGCGGTTGTTAACCGCGCCCCAGTCGCTGACGACGACGCCGTCAAACCCCCACTCGCCCCGCAGGACGTCCGTAAGGTACTCGCCGCTGTCAGAGACATACTCGCCGTTTATCTTATTGTAGGAGCTCATCACCGTCCATGGTTTCGCCTTTTTCACGGCGATTTCAAAGGCGGGCATGTAAATCTCCCGCAGCGTTCGCTCCTCCACTTCGGCAGAAACGGAGAGGCGGCGTGTCTCCTGATTGTTGGCGAGAAAGTGCTTGATGCTGGTACCGACTCCGTTTTTCTGAACGCCGCGGATAAAAGCGGCGGCCAGCTCCCCGGCCAGAAGCGGGTCTTCGGAGTAATACTCGAAGTTTCGCCCGCCTAAGGGGGAACGCTTGATGTTCACGGCGGGACCTAGAATCACGTCCACCTTCTCCTCCCGACAGTGGGCGGCAATCGCCGCGCCGATTTCCTCAAGCAGCGCGGTATCGAAGGAGCAGGCGCTTGCGCAACCGGGCGGGAAGCAAACAGCCTTTACGCTATGAGCCCCCTCCCCGCTTTTCTGCAGACGAAGGCCGTGAGGCCCGTCTGTCACGGTGATTTGCGGGACGTCCAGCCGCTCGACAGATTTGAGCGTCCAGTTTCCGGCACCGGAGCAGAGGCCGGCTTTTTCCTCAAGGGTCATTTGGGCGATGCATTCGGCGATTTTTTTGTCCGTCATGGTCCGTCCTCCCATGCGAAAAATTTTGCGATATGCTCTTTGCGGCTTTACTTTTCCCACTTATCCACGAGTTTCTCGATGTCCTGCGTAAAGGCGGTAAGATCCTTATTGGCCCCGCCGTAGTAGCCGGCGATGACGTCCAAAAGGCGCGTACCGGCGGCCAGAAGCTGCTGATAGACAAGCGCGGCTTTGCGGGTGCCCTCCGGCCGGCGCTGCGCCTTATCGATGCCCTGAAGAATCATCCTGCCGGTGGGAATATCGTAGACGGCCGTAAAGTCCGGCGAGTCCACGTCATAGCCCATCTGCCGCAGCGACCCCGTCAAGGTGCTGCAGATATCCTCGTCGCAGTGGACAATGAAGACCTTTTCCGGCTTCGGATACATAGCTGTGAGCCATTTGATGAGGCCCTCACGGTCGGCATGGGAGCTGAGCCCCTGCAGATTATAGATGGCGCAGCGGATGGCGATGCTCTCCCCGAAGAGCTTGACGTAATCCACCGCCTGGTCCAGCAGGATGCGCCCCAATGTACCCCGGGCCTGATAGCCCACGAACACAACGGCCGACTCCCTGCGCCAGAGGTTGTGTTTGAGGTGGTGCCGGACGCGGCCGGCTTCGCACATTCCACTGGAGGAGATGATGACCTTCGGAACAGGGTCGGTATTGAGCTGTTTTGACTCCTCCGTGCTCTGAGTAAACCGAAGGTCCTCAAAGGAGATGTACCGCTTGCCGGCCTTTACGAGGGCAAGGGACTCATCATCGAGGTACTCCTCCAGTTCGCCTTCAAAAATGGCCGTTGCGGCGGTGCTGAGGGGACTGTCCACGTAGACGGGAAAATCCGGCCTGCTCTTTACAAGCCCGCGCTCCTTTATCTCCCGCAGATAATAGAGAAGCTCCTGCGTCCGCCCCACGGCAAAGGAGGGAATAATCACGTTTCCACCCTGGGCAAGGGTCTTGTCGATGATTTCCGCCAGCGCTTCGGCGTAGTCGGGGGCTGCGTCATGGCTGCGGTCTCCATAGGTGCCTTCCATCACCACGATGTCGGCGGTGTCGATATACTGGGGGTCACGGATAATGGGCAGGTTGAAGTTTCCGATGTCTCCGGAGAAAACGACCTTTTTCGTCACGTTCCCTTCCGTCAGCCACATCTCCACGCTGGCGGACCCTAAAAGGTGGCCTGCGTCCCGAAAGCGAAAGGTTGCCCCTTCGCAGATGGTGTAAACCTCGTCGTAATTGCAGGGGACGACGTATTTGAACACAGACTGGGCGTCCTCCAGCGTGTAAAGGGGTTCGGCGGGCTTTTCCCCGGAGCGGCGGCCTTTGCGGTTTTTCCACTCCACGTCCTGCTCCTGTATATGGGCGCTGTCCCGCAACATGATGTCCATGAGCCGGATTGTCGCCGCCGTAGCAAAGATTTTGCCCTTAAACCCCTGCTTAACCAGCAGCGGAAGCCTTCCCGAGTGGTCGATGTGGGCGTGGGTTATGACCACAGCGTCAATTTGCACCGGATTAAAGGGAAACTCCTGCCCGTTTTTCTCTTCTGCGCCCTGAACGAGCCCGCAGTCGATGAGTATGCGCCTGCCGCCGATTTCCACACCGTGGCAGCTGCCTGTAACTTCATTGTCGGCGCCGTAGAAGGATAGCTTCATCCCATGAGCCTCTCTTTCTGTCTTCTAGACTACTCTTTTATTGAACGACGACATTGTCTTCGCCGAGCATTTCATTCAGTTCCCGAATCAGTGCGGGGTGAATCAGGCACGAACCACGAAGCTTTTTATTCGTGTCCGAAAAGACGAGAACGAGCCTGTCCCCGCCTTCAAACATGGTGAGAATGAGCTTAAGGCGCTCAAATTCCTTTGAACTTTCCCCCGGCAGGCGGAGGTAGAGGGTCTGCGCCTTCCTTTTGGGCGGCTCCGGCTGGAGATCTAAATCGGAGAGGGGTCGGATGACGTCCACTACGATTTGCGGCTGCTTTTCGTCCCGGGCGGAAAGGCGCCCCGTTATGATGACGAGGGAGCCTTCGAGGATGTACCCGCCCCCCTTATCCAGCGCACGCTGGAAGCAGATGAGCTCAATGGCGCCCGTTCCGTCTTCAATGGTGACGTACGCCATCATGGAGTTGTTGCGCGTGGTCTTCGTTTTGACGGCGGTGATGACGCCGGCGACGGTGACAATCTGGTCGTCCTGAAACGCCGTATTCCCCTCCTCCTGGGCAAAGTCGGCGAGGATGCGCCCAATGCCCACGGCACCGGCCCGGGCGGCACGGACACGGTATTCGTCCATGGGGTGGCCGGAGAGATACAGCCCCGTGACTTCCCGTTCCATCTCCGCCAGCTGGGAGGGCGAATACTCCGGAACGTCGGGCAGCTCAATCTGCGGCAGGCTCTCCTCCGCCCCGCTTTCCGCCAGCACGCCGAAGAGGTCAATCTGCCCGTCGAGGTTCTTCCGGCGCATTTCGCTGGCGCCGTCATACACGGTGGGGGCAACCATTATCAGCTGACTGCGCCTGACCCCGAAGGAGTCAAACCCGCCGCACTTAATCAGACTTTCGAGGGCACGCTTGTTCATGTCGTACCCCACCATGCGGTGGCAGAAGTCCTCAAAACTGCGAAACTTCCCGCCCTTTTCGCGCTCAGCCATCAGGTCACGGATAAGGCCGCGCCCGATGTTCTTCACGGCCACGAGGCCGTAGCGGATGTTCTCCCCCGAGACGGTGAACATATCGTCCGACTCGTTCACATCCGGTGGCAGAACGGTGATGCCCATCTCCTTGCAGGCCTGGGTGTAGTCGGCCACCTTTTCAGGAGACTCTAAAACGGAGCTGAGCAGCGCCGCCATGTACTCCCGCGGGTAGTGGCATTTGAGATACGCCGTCTGGTACGACACCATGGCGTAGGAAACAGCGTGGGACTTGTTAAAGGCGTAGTTGGCGAAATCGAGGATATCGTCGTAGATTTCAGCGGCGACGGACGCCGGTATCCCGTTTTTCACCGCGCCGGGGATGCCGCGCTCCGGGTCCCCCTCGATAAAGGCGCGGCGTTCGCGTTCGATTTCCTTCTGCTTCTTCTTAGACATGGCCCGGCGAATCATGTCGGCCTGTCCGAGGGAGAATCCGGCCATCTTGCGGAAAATCTCGATAACCTGCTCCTGATAGACGATGCAGCCGTAGGTGACACGCAAAATAGGCTCCAAAACCGGGTGCCTGTATGTAATCTTTTCAGGATGTTTGTTGTTTTCGAGGAACCGAGGAATCGAGTCCATGGGGCCGGGCCGGTAGAGAGCGATAATCGCCGTAATGTCCTCGATGCTCTTTGGCGCAAGGCCCACGCAGACCCCCGTCATCCCCGCCGATTCAAGCTGGAACACACCGGCGGTCTGCCCCGCGGCCAGCATGGAGAAGGTCTTTTCGTCGTCAAGCGGGATGGTGTCGATGGAAAAGTCCGGCTGGCGGCGGCGGATGGCCTCCTCCGCATCGCGGATAATGGTAAGGTTCCGAAGGCCTAAAAAGTCCATTTTCAGAAGACCCAGTTCCTCCAGCGTGGTCATGGGAAACTGCGTGGCGATGGAGTTGTCTTTCTTCGATAGGGCAAGCGGCACATACTCCATAACAGGCCGCTTCGTGATGACGACGCCGGCGGCGTGGGTGCCCGAGTCCTTGGGCATGTCCTCGATGGCCATGGCTGTATCAATCACTTTTTTCACGCGCTCGTCCGCCTCGTACATCTCCCGCAGACGCTTCGAGGCAGGCAGAGCGTCTTTCAGGCGGATGTTCAGCACGTTGGGAATCTCCTTGGCCAGGGCGCTCTCCTCCGCAAAGGTAAGCCCCATGGCCTTCGCCACATTGCGCACGGCGTTTTTCGCCTTGAGGGTGTTGAAGGTGATAATCTGCGCCACGTGGTCTTCCCCATACTTGTGCTTCACATAGTCGATGACTTCACCCCGGCGGCGCTCGCAGAAGTCAATGTCGATATCCGGCATACTCACCCGTTCCGGGTTAAGAAAGCGCTCGAAGTACAGCCCGTACTGGATGGGGTCAACCGTGGTGATGCCGAGGCAGTAGGACACGACGCTCCCCGCCGCCGAGCCGCGCCCGGGGCCAACGGGGATATCCTGCTCCTTGGCGTACCGGATAAAGTCGGCCACGATAAGGAAATAGTCCACAAATCCCATGCGTTCAATCATGTCAAGCTCGTAATGAAGCCGCTCCAAAATGGCGGCATCGTCGCCGTAAAGCCGGTGAAAGCCCTCAAGGCACAGCTTTCTGAGGTATTCGCCCGACGTAAACCCTTCCGGCGGCGAAAACTCCGGCAGGTGGTATGTACCGAATGTAAAGTCAACGTTGCACCGCTGGGCGATTTTTACCGTATTGTCCGCCACCTCCGGGTATCCCGGAAAGAGGGCGCGCATCTCCTCTTCTGATTTTAAGTAAAATTCCTGCGTTTCAAAGCGCATCCGGTCAGCATCGTCGATGGTTTTTCCCGTCTGCATGCACATCAGCACGTCTTGTGTATAGGCGTCCTCCCGTTTGAGGTAATGGACGTCGTTCGTCACCACGAGGGGCAGCCCCGTCTCCCTGTGAATCCGCATGAGGCCCTCGTTTACAAGGCGCTGCTCATCAAGCCCGTGGTCCTGCAGTTCCAGATAGAAGTTTTCCGGCCCGAAAATATCGGAAAGCTCCAGCGCCTTTTCCTTCGCCCCGTCGTAATTGCCCTGTGCTAGGAGCATGGACACGGGGCCGGACAGGCAGGCGGAGAGGGCGATGAGACCCTCGTGGTATTCACGCAAAAGCTCCATATCGGCCCGGGGCTTAATATAAAACCCCTGCGTGAAGGCGGCGCTGACGATTTTACAGAGGTTTCTGTATCCCGTCTCATTTTCACACAGCAGGACGAGATGGCCGCGCTCGGCGTCCCCCTGGGAGTAGTCCATATCAAAGCGGCTGCGCTGGGCCAGATACACCTCGCAGCCGATGATGGGCTTTATGCCCCTAGAGACGGCTTCTTTATAAAACTGGATGACGCCGTACATCGCCCCATGGTCGGTGATGGCCACGGCCTCTTGCCCCAGATGCTGCACGCGGTCGATGAGGTCGGAAATGCGGCAGGCGCCGTCAAGCAGACTGTATTCGCTGTGGATATGAAGATGCACAAAACCCATAATGTGACGCCTCCCATTTTTTTGCTCGTTATATAAATTGTAATACACAGCGGAGCTTCTCGCAACAGATACTTCAATTTGTCCCAAGTTTTGCAACGTGCATGAGAGAGTGTCGAAAAGAAATCACGGTGTTGTGATATTTTATTATTGATTTATCGTGGTAGTATGGTAAAATAACACCATGGTAACTCAAAAAAGGAAAACGAATCGGAGGATTAAAATGAAAAAATATATAAGCCTTCTACTTGTACTCATGATGGTTTTTACCGTGGCCGCCTGCGGTAACAGCAAGCCGCAGCCGTCATCGTCCCCCTCCCCCTCGCCGAGCCAGTCGCCGGACGCCACCTCGAGCCCGACAGAGGGCGAATCCCCCAAGGGTGATGACGATTTAGCTTACATACTCGATAAAGGCGAACTTGTCATCGGCTACACGGACTACGCGCCCATGAACTACTATAATGAAGACGGCGAACTCGTCGGCTTCGACACGGAATATGCCATTGCCCTGTGCGATAAGCTGGGCGTGACGCCGAAATTCGTCCTCATCAACTGGGATACGAAGGAATACGAACTGGCCGCCAAGACCATCGACGTCATCTGGAACGGCCTGACGGTGACGGAAGAACGCCGTGAGAACATGGCCTTTACAAACTCCTACATTATCAACGAACAGGTTGCCGTTATCCGCGCGGCGGACGCAGAGAAGTACACGACGCTTGAGAGCCTCAAGAGCGCCAATCTCGTTGCCGAAACCGGCTCCGCCGGCGAATCGGCTGCCAACACGGACCTGGCGGGTGCAAGCTACACCGCCGTGGCCACGCAGGCCAATGCCCTACTGGAAGTCAAGGCTATGACGGCTGACGTCGCCATCATCGACTCCACCATGGCCCACACCATGACGGGCGCCGGCACGGACTACGCCGACCTGATTGTCATCGAAAACCTCCACCTCACATCTGAGGAGTATGCCATCGGCCTGCGCCTCGGCAGCACGGCGGTTGACAAGTTCAATGAAATCACCGCTGAGCTTATCGCCGACGGAACCCTTCCGGCCATTGCCGAGAAATACGGCCTCGCTGACCGCCTGATTAAGGGCTAAACACCGCATAAAAACAAAGCGGCAGGAGATTTTCCTGCCGCTTTTTTATCTTGCGCAATCCGGTAATTGTGTGCTATATTAGTTCGGTAATGAGTTATTACGATACGCCGCACTTCCGGTGCAGCTTTTTTAAAGAATACGAAGTGGCAGGGGCGCGCTCCTGCCACGCGGTATGACAGGGGTACATAATGAAATTTTTACCGGTCACGTTATCGTTATTAGAGGGATTTGGGATATCCTGCATTATCTTCTTTTTCACGCTTGTCTTTTCCCTCCCTCTGGGGCTTATCATCTCCTTCGGCTCCATGAGCCGCTTTGCACCGCTGCGCTGGCTGACGCGGACCTTCGTCTGGGTTATTCGCGGCACGCCCCTCATGCTCCAGCTCATGGTTGTCTACTACGGGCCGGGCCTCATATTCGGCGTGGCGGCCTTTCCGAAGCTCACGGCGGTGCTCATCGCCTTTATCATCAACTACGCGGCCTATTTTTCGGAGATTTACCGCAGCGGCATCGAGGGCGTGCCCCGTGGTCAGTATGAAGCCGGTCAGGTCCTCGGTATGACGAAGTCGCAGATTTTCTTCCGCGTAACGCTCATGCAGGTGATTAAGCGCATCGTCCCGCCCATGGCAAACGAAATCATCACGCTGGTGAAAGACACGTCCCTTGCCCGGGTCATTGCCGTGATGGAAATCATCATGGTGGCCGGAACATTTACGGCGAAGGGGCTTATCTGGCCGCTGTTTTACGCGGGCGTGTTCTACCTCGCCTTCTGCGGCATCCTGACGTTGCTGTTTAACTACGTCGAGCGCAAGCTGAGCTATTTTAGAGTTTAGGAGGGTCGAATATGCCTGTTTTGGAAGTCAAAGGTTTAAAAAAGAGATTCGGCCCCACCGCTGTTCTCAAGGGAATCGACTTTTCCCTTGAGCAAGGTGAAGCGCTGGCGATTATCGGCTCCTCCGGCAGCGGCAAGACGACGCTTCTCAGGTGCCTGAATTTCCTCGAATTGGCCGACGACGGTATAATCAGCGTCAACGGAGAGGTCATCTACCGCGGCGGCGCCGGAAGCAAGTTCTCTGACGCGGAAATCCGCAAGAAACGACTGCATTTTGGCCTCGTATTCCAGAACTTTAACCTCTTTCCCCAGTATACGGCGCTGAAAAACGTGACCCTTGCCGGCGAGATGCTGGCGAAGGAGCGCCCCGATTTTCGGACGCGCCGAAAAGAAATTCTCGCAGAGATTGAGGAAGGCGCACGAGCCCTGCTCGATCAGGTGGGCCTTTCCGACAAGCTGGACTTTTACCCCCACCAGCTCTCAGGCGGCCAGCAGCAGCGGGTTGCCATTGCCCGGGCCCTTGCCCTCAAACCGGACATCCTCTGCTTTGACGAACCCACCTCGGCCCTTGACCCGGAGCTGACGGGCGAAGTGCTCAAGGTCATCCGCAGCCTTGCGGAAAAGAACACCACCATGGTTATCGTCACCCACGAGATGCAGTTTGCCCGGGATGTGTCGGATAAGGTGCTGTTTATGGACGACGGCTTCGTCGTCGAGAGCGGGACGCCTGAGCAGATATTCGACAACCCGAGGGAAAAGAGAACAAGGCAGTTTCTCGAGCGCTACAATGGAAACTAAAGGAAAACACACCCCAAAGTCGGGGTGTGTTTTTTGTTACATGGCCAGAACGCCTTCCGGCGTCTCTTGCAGAATGAGGATGTCCTGCTCCTGCCCTGTTTCGCAGTCGATATACACGATATACTTACGCCCGTCCGAACTGGTGCACTTAAATTCGTGGCAGAAGAATTCGTTTTTCCCGCTGGTGGGGATGACGGCGAGGGCGTAGGCGTCCACAGTGAGGTTTTCTGCAATCTTCCCCTCCGCCTCCTCCCGAGAGACCTTCGGCTGGGGCAAATCGCGCTCCTGATGGTTGACGATATACCCCTGCGCCTCAAAGCCGACGACGGCGCCGTTATCCATAGCCACAGAGACCTTGATGAGGTCGGGATAGCATACAACGCCGTTTTGCTCGTATGCGTAGTTGACGGTGAGGATATTGTTTGAAATCATGGAATAGCTCTGCTTCATGCTGCTGTAGCCGTGGTCTTTAAGATATTTATCTGCGATGGCCACGGCGCTGTCCCTGTCGATGGCGCGGTTTTTCACGAGGCGTGAGTTAAACGCGGCGCTGACAAAGCCGCCCTTTTTCGTCACCTCAATACTCACAACGCCCTTGTCCTTATTGGCGGTGAAAAGATACGCGGGCAGGCCCCCTTCGCGCTCGCCGCTGGACTTGACCTTCTTCATGTCCTCCCCGATGAACATGGCGGCGATTTCGTGTGCCTTTTCACGGGAGACGTTCTCCTTCCCCTCCGTCATGCGGGGCGTCATTTCAGCGATGTGTGAGGAGAATGGGCCGTCGTAGATGAGAGTGGGCATGTCCTGCAGCGCTTCATCAATCGTCAGGCTCGTCTGAATCTGGCTGAGCACCTCGTCGGCAGCACCTGCGGCACTCTCCGCCGATTCAACCGCTGAACGGATGTCGATGACTCTCCCGCTTAAATCCGCCACCAGCTGATAGAGGTTCCCTGCCAAAACGGAGGATGCGTTGGACAGGAGCGTGAGCTTTTCATGGGCATCCTTTGTGTCCACATCCTCCGTCGCCGCCCTGCGGCTAATGGAGAAGGCGTAGTCCCCCACTTTCGCGATGAAGCCCGCCGTCTTTTCAAAGCCGTTTTCACTGCTGGGCAGCTGCCCGAGGGCGTAGCCTGCCAACTGAGATTTGGCATAGACCTCCGTGCAGACAGTGCTGAGCATGGAGGGCGTCGTGGCGCAGATGCTCTTCTGCAGCGCCGCATCCATCTGGCCGACCCCGTCGGCCAGCTCGTTTAAGGCGTGCTGATAGTTATGGTGAAGCTGCAGTTTATAATACTGCGCCGTGAGATAGTTTTTGTAGGCAAAACCGGCCGCCACGGCCAGAGCCGCGAGAATATACGTCGCAACGACGATGCGTCTTTTTCTTTTCGTCATATCACATACCCCTGTCGAAGTTTTCACAAGCGCCGCAGCTGCGCCGCTCGGCGCGTAAAAACAGAAAGCCCCTTTATGACGTATCTTTGCCATAAAGGGGTCTTTGTATGAATGAAATTATTGCCTTGCGTGTCTACTTTTCAATCGTAAACGTCTCCAGCGCGTCGTATACAGCCTGCGGAATCTCGCCGCTGTACGAGACCGTCACAGCCACGACGCCGCCGTTAATATCCACGAGCCATGCGGTGCAGATGTCCTCGTTTCGGTAGCCCACCACCATTTCCCCGATGATGTCCGTCCCCGGAATGTAGTTTTTGCCCGAGCTTTCCAGCTCCAGATAGTCGATGTAGGCGTCGAGAAACGCCGGCGCGGCGGACAGGGCCGTCTTATCAGGGATATAGGAAGTTTCGAAGAAAACATTTTTTACGGTTTTCAGCGTAAAGCGTCGGCCGGACGCCGTTTCCGCAACGTCAAAGTCATCGCTTCTGACGGTGACGCTGTACCGCGTGCCGCCCACTTCCATGACGTACTCCGTCATGCCGTCGCCATCGGGAGAGGGCGTGCCCGGCTCTCCTGTGGGCTCCGGCGAACCGGTCTCCACTGGCGTTGTGTCGGGCGTTTCACTCGGAGACGGTTCAGCGGGGGCTTTTGGTTTCAAAACCGTCAGCGCCAGCACAACAGCCACCGCGGCGATAAGGATGAGGGCGATAACAAGGGGTAGAACCTTCTTCATCGACACGCCTCCTCAAGCTTTTCAATCCCGATGTGGATTCTGCGAAGGGTCTCCTCCCGCCCGAGAATCCGGCAGATTTCAACGGCACCTCCCGGTGTGACGCTCTTTCCGGCCGTGGCGATGCGCACCGGCCACATGAGCGTGGCATTTTTCACGCCGAGGGACTCGGCAAGTTTTATTAAAGTCTCGTGAACGGATTCCTGTGTCCAGTCGGAAAGAGCTTCAAAGGCCGTTTTCGCCGCCTTGAGCATCTGGAGGGAGACGGCTTCGTCCGTCTTGGATTTCTTGTGGACGTATAGGGCTGTGTCGTACTCAGGGAGCGCCTCGAAAAAGTCGATTTTCTCCGGAATATCCGAGAGCACCTCACAGCGCGGCTGCAGCAGCGTAGCAACGGCATGAACGTCGACCTCCGGTCTCGTGAGTACTTTGCGGATATAGGGCTCCGCCAGTTCGGCAAACTGCTCCGGCGCCAGGGTGCGGATGTACTCGCCGTTAAAGTACGTGAGCTTCTCCTTGTCGAAAATGGAGGGCGATTTCGAAATACCCGCCGTGTCGAAGGCCTCCACCAGTTCCTCAAGGGTGAACATCTCGCGCTCGCCCCCGGGGCTCCAGCCTAAGAGGGCGACGTAGTTGAGGACGGCCTCCGGCAGATAGCCTTCCTTGAGCAAATCGTCGTATGTTGGATCGCCCTTGCGCTTGGAGAGCTTGTTGTGGGCGTCCCGCATGATGAGGGGCACGGTGATGTATACCGGCTTCTGCCAGCCAAAGGCGTCATAGAGGATGTTGTATTTCGGAGTCGAAGGGAGATACTCCGTTCCCCGCACCACGTGGGTGATGCCCATGAGATGGTCGTCCACCACGTTGGCGAAGTTGTAGGTGGGGAAATTGTCGCTCTTGATGAGCACCATGTCGTCAAGGGTCTTGTTTTCCACGGTGATGGTGCCGAAGATGGTGTCTTCAAAGGTGGTGGTGCCTTCACGGGGGGCTTTCATGCGGATAACGTGCTCCTCCCCTGCCTGCACGCGGCAAAGCGCCTCCTCAATGGGCAGGGATCGGCATTTGTCCTCCTCCGCGGAGACAACGCCGAGGGACTCGTGGTCGCGCTCCGTGTGCTCCACGTGCTCGCAGAAGCAGTAGTACGCCGCGCCACTTTCACAGAGATGCTCCGCGTAAGGGCGATAGAGACCCCTGCGCTCGCTCTGGACATACGGCGCCACAGGGCCGCCAATGTCCGGCCCTTCGTCGTAGTAAAGGCCCGCGCCCTTGAGTGTTTTGATGATAATCTCCGTAGCGCCCTCTACGTAGCGTTTTGTGTCGGTGTCCTCGATTCGGAGGATAAAGGTACCCTCGGCCTTGCGCGCCACGAGATAGGCGTACAGCGCCGTTCTAAGGCCCCCCACGTGCATCCAGCCCGTGGGGCTGGGGGCAAAGCGCGTGCGCACCTTCCCCTTGGGAATCTTCGCTTCCATTTCTTCAAACCATTTCTTATCCGCCATAGTCCATCCCGGCTTTACGCCGTTCTCCTTTCGCTTGTCTCGTTAAAAAGGCGCTTCGTCCTGCGCTGTTTCTTCACCGGACTGTTCCTCATCAAATTCTTCCGGCTTGTCCTCAATATCATCCGCAGGGGGCGGAGCGGCTTCTGCCGGCCCCACCGGCGCCGTATTCTGCGCATACTGCATTTCATGCCACTGCTGCCGCGTGATGAGAATCTGCCGCGGCTTTGACCCCTCGAAGGGTCCGACGATCTTCAGCTGCTCCATCTGGTCGACAATTCGCGCGGCCCGGGCGTAGCCCAGCTTCAGCCGGCGCTGAAGCATGGAAACGGAGGCCTGTCCCGTCTCGAAAATGACCTCCACAGCGGGGACGAGCATTTCGTCGTACTCGTTCATGTCCTTAGAGTCCTTTGCAGACTCCTCTTTACCCTCCGCGGCCTTGTCGATTTCGTGGATGACCTCTTCGGAGTACTGCGCCTTTCCGCTGCGTTTTAAGTATTTCACAACAGATTCCCGTTCCGAGTCGGAGACCCACGTCCCCTGAATACGAAGCGGTTTCGACGCCCCGATGGGCGCAAAGAGCATATCACCGTAGCCCACGAGCTTTTCCGCGCTGCCGCCGGCGTCGAGGATAATGCGGGACTCGATGGAGCTGGACACCTTCAGTGCGATGCGGGAGGGGATATTCGCCTTCATCAGACCTGTAATCACGTCCGCCCGGGGGCTTTGTGTGGCGATGACAAGGTGTATGCCGGCGGCGCGGCCCATCTGAGCCACGCGGCAGATTGACTCCTCCACCTCGCTACGGGCTGTCATCATCAGGTCGGCCAGCTCGTCAATAACGATGACGATTTGCGGCATCCGTTCACCGCCATCGGTGAGCATCAGCTTATTGTAGCTGGCGATATCCCGGGCGTTGTTGTCGGCGAAAGTGCGGTAGCGCTTCATCATCTCCACAACGGCCCACTGGAGAGCCCCGCAGGCCTTTTTCACGTCCGTCACCACGGGGACCAAAAGGTGCGGGATGCCGTTATATACCTGAAACTCCACCATTTTCGGGTCAATCATGATAAACCGGACTTCGTCAGGCGTCGCTTTATAGAGAATACTCAAAATCATGGAGTTGAGGCACACGGACTTGCCCGATCCCGTCGTACCGGCCACGAGTAGATGCAGAAGCTTTGAGATATCGCCCACGATGGCCTCGCCGCCGATGTTCTTACCGATGGCGAAGGTGAGCTTCGACGCGGAGTTCTTAAACTGCGGCGTGTCGATGATTTCCCGCAGGAACACCTTGCTGACCTGCCTGTTCGGCACCTCGATGCCCACCGTGGACCGCTTGTTAGGCATGGCGGCGATACGCACGCCGCTGGCGCCTAAGGCGAGGGCAATATCGTCAGACAGGCGCGTAATGGTGGATAGCTTCACGCCCGCCTCAAGTTCGGCTTCGTAGCGGGTTACCGTCGGCCCCCGCGTGAAGCTCGCCACCGACACGTTCACGCCGAAACTGCGAAACGCCGTTTCCAGACGCTCCACGTTCTGACG
Organism: Papillibacter sp.; assembly: GCA_012838125.1. Lineage (GTDB taxonomy): Bacteria > Bacillota > Clostridia > Oscillospirales > Oscillospiraceae > Sporobacter. The sequence goes on along the minus strand of DUPW01000033.1, from coordinate 232 downwards.
GACTTCATCGAGCATATCCGGCTCGCCGCCGGACTCAGGGGCGGCCAGCAGGTCGATGGGCGGGAAATCGTACGCCGGTTTTTCCGTCTCCTTCACAGTCTTCGGCTTTTCCGTAGTCGCTTCAGCAGTTTGAATCGGCTGAGGTTTCTCTGGCGAAATGTCGCTTTTAATGGGCCGGGTGAGCTTCGTGTCCATAAACGGCGGGACGTCCAGCGCATCGCCCTCTGTGGGC
>DUPW01000032.1 GCA_012838125.1 Papillibacter sp. | reverse complement strand
TGTCAGCCTTCACAATGGGCACCCCGCCGAGAAGAAACAGCTCCGCCATGGACCGGCCGCTGTCCTTCTGCCGGCTCCAGATATCCGGCGGTGCAAAGGTTGTCTCAATCGTCTCGCCCGGCAGCGTATTCTCCCGAATCAGCCGTGCCGCCTCCGACACAATCAGCCCCGCTTTATGCACCTCCCGATAGACATAACACCGCCCCGTCTCATCCACCGCAATCCAGAGGCACGCGAGCATATCCAGTCCGTAGTCTATGGTGCGGTACCGCCGCCACCCCTCCGGAATGGCAAAGGGCTCAATGAGATGCACCCGCTCAGAAAACTCCGAGAAATAAGAGCCGGAGAGGGCGTTCCAGTCCCCGTAACGATACGCCCGGCGCAGATTCTCCGGCAGGGCCGAGAGCATCTTCACATACTCGGGTGAGGCTTTCAGAAGGGGCAGGTTATCCTCCACGCTGGCGAAAATAAACGTGTAGTCGTCGGGGTTTTCGCTCTCCTCCTCCGTCCGCCCACGGCGGAAAACGCGGTCGATAAAAAGCCGCTTTACCCAACTGTGCCCCACCCCGCCTGGGTTACAGGTGAGGTAAAAGCGTTTCGGGATACGGCTTGTCCCACGCAGGCACCCACCTAAAATCCGAAACTCCTGCTCGGTAAACTGGGTGGCCTCGTCGAGGAAAATCCAGTCGTACTCCTGCCCCTGATACTCCCGCTCCCCCGCCCCGCCGGGATAATGCCCGAAGCGAATGATGGATCCGTTCATAAAGGTCAAAAGACGGTTCGTCACGTTGTACGTGGCCACCTCCGGCGGGACGAGCTTTAAGGCCGGCTCGATGTGGTTCTGCTGCAGCTCCGGATACGTCCGCCGCACGATGAGAATCCGAATCCCCGGCCACCGAAGGGCCCCGCCCACGGCCTTTATACGCACCGCATGGGTCTTTCCGCCGCCCTTCGCCCCGCCGTAAGCGGTGTAGAGCGTCCGGCTTTCGTAAAACTGCGCCTGCTTCGGATTCGCCGTCCCCAAATCCAGCACCAACATCCCCTTTTCCTTCAGCGCCATACACCCCCCTCCCTTTTCCCGTTAATCGAAGGGGTTTTCGCCGGCCCCCGCAAGCCGCACCTTAACGGTCACCGGTGCGGCGGCTTCTTTGTGCTTGTCGGTGAGCCCCCCGTTTTCCGGCTGCCGGGCCACGAAAATTTTCCCCGTGGCGGCCTTTTCCGTGTTATAAAGCTCCCGCACGATAATGCTCTCCCGCCTCAGCCGCGCCCTACTTATGGCGGCGGCGTAGCCTTTCCCCCGTTTTCCCTCCCGCAGCCGGCGGTACTCCTCCTGCTCAAGGCCCAAAAACAGGATTAAACCCGCCTCGTCCGGGAAAATCCCCTCCTCCTGACATGTTTTGAAGTATGATTCAATTTCCTTTTCAAACTCCTCCACTGTCCTTTTCTCCCGCGGCACCCTCACGCCTCCTTTCCTAACCACTGGCCTTAATTATACTCACACCCCCATCTCCCGACAATAAATTAGTACAATTTTGTAGTACATCTTTGTACCTCTCCCCTGCATTCTCCGCTCACTTCCGTCATTTTTCGCAACCAACCCCCACGATCTGGTTCATTTTTGTACTTCCTCAACCTAATCTCCATACAAAACCGCCACCCCGCCACAAATACCACACAACCCCCACCCGCTCCTTAAAAAACTGAAGCCCACTCCAACACCGTCGCCCCGTCCAAACCTCATATCCACCGCCTTCCCCTTTACCGCACCTTTCACCCCACGCCACCCACACCACCGCATCAGCTCCCTCGCAAACACAAAAACCGCCGCTTCCCGAAGGAAGCGGCGGCTGCCGTCTCACCTATTGATTAACTGCCTGCGTATTGTGTCATCCGGCGCCGTTTATATCACCGCCTGCCGTACACCCCCACCGTGACGAACAGCCGCCCCTTCCGGCTCTGCCCGCTCACGCCGCGAAACACAAACCGCCCGTACCCGCGGACGGACACAATATCCCCAACCTGCGGCTCGGCGCTGACGTTTTCCGTCACCCGCCCATTCACAAACACCTTCTGCCGGCTAAACAGCTCCTGACTGTCTGCCCGGCTTAAATGCCACACCGCCGCCACAAGGGCGTCCAGCCGCTCGGAGGCCACGTTTACGCGCATCTCCTCCGGCTCCGCCGCCTCCAGCTGCGGCGGCTCCTCCAAAACCTCCGCCGTCACAGGCACACGCCCCGCTTCCGTGAGGGTCTCAGCAAGAAACGGCGCGATGGTGTCAAGGCAAAACACGAAGGCCCCGTCTTCACGGAGCACAATATCCCCCAGCACGCTGCGGCGGACGCCCAGCCCCATGAGCGCCCCCAGAACATCACGATGCTCAATGGGGCGGTCAAACTTCGCCCCCCGGGGCTTTACATAGACGCAGGAAACGGGCGGCTCCGTCTCATACCCGCAGAGATCCTCGTTTCCAAACAGCGCCACGCACCGCTCCGCGTCGGGATACCCGCCCTCAAGGCGAAAGGGCGTCCCTGCATCAAACCGCATCGAAAGCAGCGCCGACTGCTCCGCCGGCGTCATAAACTCCGAAAAAGTATACCGCCCCTGCCCGAAGGCACGGGACGCCAGCTCCATGAGCCGCTTTTTAAGAAGTTCCTCTTCCGTCATCTTACCCCTCCGCCTTCACATCGTCAAATACAGCGCCCACGCATCGGGCCAAATCCCGGGGCGCAACCTCAATCTGCACGCCGCACCGCCCGGCGCTCACGAAAATCGTCTCTTGCAAAAAGGCGTCCTCGTCAATCACCGTGGTCAGCTTCTTCTTCATCCCCACGGGGGAGCATCCGCCCCGCACATAGCCCGTCACGCTCTGGAGCATCTTCTGCGGCAGCATAGACAGGGCCTTCACCCCCGCCGCCCGGGCCGCCTTCTTCAGGTCAAGCTCCTGCTCCACGGAGAGGGCGAAAACGGCGTATTTCCCCTCTCCCGCCGTCGTCACAAGTGTTTTGAAAACACGCTGAGCAGGCTGCCCAACGAGCTTCGCCACCGCCTGCCCGTCCAAAACCGTGTCGTCGTAGGTGTGGGGCGTGTACTTTATCTTCTCCCGCTCCAAAATGCGCATGGCATTCGTCTTAACCATCGTCTAACCTCTGTTTTTCATAAGCTTCTCTCTATTATACCGCACCCGCCCCGCCGGGCAAGAAAAACAATGCTTTACGCGCCCCTGCCATTGTGATAAGCTTTTTTCAGAACGAACACTCCAGGGGAAAGAGGCCGAAACATGGCGGAATTGAAACGCGGTATATACAAACACTATAAAGGAAACCTCTACGAAGCGCTGATGATAGCCCGCCATTCCGAGACGGAGGAGGAAATGGTTGTCTACCGCGCCCTTTACGGTGACCAGAGCCTCTGGGTGCGCCCCTATTCCATGTGGGTAGAGACTGTTACGGTGGAGGGCGTCCCCGTCCCCCGCTTTAAGTACATCGAAAAGGCGCCGTGATGACACATCCCTACACCGTCCGCTTCTCAAAGCGCAAGACCATTGCCGTCGAAATCACCCGGGACGCTTCCGTCCTGGTGCGCGCCCCGAAGGGCACGCCGCGCGCCGTCATTGAAGACACCGTGAGAAGGCACGCCGATTGGATAGAAACCCACCGTACCCGCCGCCTTCGTTACCTCGAGGCGCACCCGGAGCCCACTGACGAAGAGCAAGAGGCGCTCATCGCCGCCGCAAAAGCGTACATTCCCCCGCGGGTCGCGCACTACAGCGCTCTTATGGGCCTTGAGCCTGCGGGCATCACCATAACAGGCGCCCGCACACGCTTTGGCAGCTGCAGCGGCAAGAACCGCCTGTGCTTTTCGTGGCGGCTCATGCAGTACCCGCCGGAAGCCATTGACTACGTCGTCGTCCACGAACTGGCCCACATCCGCCATAAAAACCACAGCCGTGCGTTTTACGACCTGGTCGCCCGGTACATGCCGGACCACAAAACGCGCCGCAATCTGCTGAAGAAATAGGGATAACACAATGAAAAGAAACGGAAAATTCCTCCCGCCCCGGGGCGAAAAGGGCTACCGCCCGCCGCCCGCCCGGGAGTTTACGGCAGACTCCCCGTCGCCGCTTTTATCGTTCCTTCTGGAGAACATTCGGGATAAATCCCGTAACACGGTGAAAAACCTGCTCACCGCCGGATGCGTCACGGTAAACGGCAAAACCCAAACGCGCCATGACCACCCCGTCCTTACGGGAGACGTGGTGCGGGTGGGGACGCAGGAGCCGCCGAAACTGCGCCAGATTCCCGTATTATACGAAGACGAATACCTTCTCGCCATCTCCAAACCGGCGGGGCTCCTCTCTGTGGCAACGGACGCAGAGCGCTACAACACAGCCTACCGCCTTATGACGGAGTACGTCCGCCGGGCGGACGAATCGGCGCGCCTTTTCGTGGTGCACCGGCTGGACAGAGACACCTCCGGCGTCCTCCTGTTTGCCAAAACGGAGGCCATGAAACGCGCCCTTCAGGATGACTGGAACCGCCTCGTCATAAACAGGGAATACACCGCCGTTGTGGAAGGGTGCCCCGCGGAGAAAAGCGGCATCATCCGTTCCTATTTGAATGAATCGAAAACCCACCGGGTCTATTCCGGGCGCGCCGATTCCGGCCAGTTCGCCGTCACCCGATACGCAGTTTTGAAATCCGGCGGAGGATACAGCCTCCTGCAGGTGAACATCGAAACGGGCCGCAAAAACCAGATTCGCGCGCACCTTAGCGAGCTGGGCTGCCCCGTAGCGGGGGACAAAAAATACGGCGCCGGGACGAACCCCTTAAAGCGCCTGGCTCTCCACGCCTCGGCGCTGGAGATAAGAAACCCCTTCACAAAACGCAATATGACGTTTAGTTCCCCTGCCCCGCAGGACTTTCAGCGTTTGTTCAGACGCCGATAAAAAAGCCGCACCTGTCTTTGGTGCGGCCTTTTTTAAGTACATTTTAAGTTTCGGCGGGCAAATCCGCCCTGCATAGCGGTGGCTCGCCTATCGGACAGGCCTCAGCATCCCCTGCTAAAGCGGCCGTCCATCGAAAGCTGTCAGCGCCCTGCGCAAGCCAATCGGCCAAGTCTCATCCGGCATGGAGAGCGCCACTAGTTTTCACAAAGGTGCCGATGCCTTCTCGTTAGCTTTCTCCACTCTATTTTTGCCGCTTTGCTTTGCCAGATAGAGGGCCTTATCCGCAAGAAGGAAGGAGTCCTCCAATATCTTGCTGTCCACCTCCCGCAGAGATGACACGCCAAAGCTGGATGTAATCTGCATCGTTTCGGATTCTGCGGCAAATCGTTCTTCCATAATGCGCTTTCTCAGCCTCTCCGCCGTGGCATATCCCTCCTCCACAGTCGTCTGCGGCATGAGGATAACAAATTCCTCTCCGCCGAATCGTGCCACGGTATCCAGCTCCCGCACATTGTCCTTTAAAAGGTACGCCAGCTGCCTGAGAATTCTATCCCCCGCCAGATGGCCGTGGGTATCGTTGATTTTCTTAAAGTCGTCAATATCCAGAATGATGAGGACCGTTTCGTGGCCATGCCGCTCCATTGACGCAAATTCCCGTTTAATGAGCTGATTCAACAGCCGCCTATTGGGCAAACCGGTCAGAGGGTCGTAATACGCTAAATGCTCCAGCTGTTTTTGCTGGCTTTCAATGCGCCTTTTCTGAACGATATTGGTGTAATTGTAGCGCCAGAGAATAAAGCTCAGCAAAAACCCGATTGCAACGGCGGTGATGCCGTTGACCCTGTTGGAAAGCAAGATGTTCTGGTCCGTTATGGTTAAGGCCACGTAAAAATAATACGCCCCGTAAGAAGCGAGAAAAATGAGGCAAGAGACAAGGGGCCTGATGAGGAAAACCGCGCCGCAGACAACGGACGTAATGACAAACGGCGTGATATTCGTCGTAACGAGCTGGTCAAAGGTGACGATGGCGATGCCGGATGACATAATGACAGCCACCACCATGTATTGCAACACGCGCATGGCCGTACTTAATTGAGGTTTGCGTTTCAGTTTTCGGGCTGAAATAAAAAATCCAACAATAAAAATCAGCAAAATGACGTGAGATGCAATAATCCCCCGGCTCCACGTCCTCAAAACGGGCGTTTCGTTCGATTTCGTGAAAAACAGGAGAATACTGATGATGCGCACAGGGATGGAAATGAGGGCCAGATAATAAACCCTTTGGGTATTGATGCGGGCACACTCATCTGAAACGCCGCTGTTGTCGCGGAAGGTTTGAACAATTTTTTCCTTCAATTCTCGAAATGCGCGGGATTGTATCCGGGCGTTTTCAAAAATTCTCGCCATCACGTCATTCCCCAATTCCGATATTTTCTCGCTTTCATCATGTACGAAGCCCTTTCCAGCTTGTCTATCTTATCACAATACAGCCGCCGCGTCTCCTGAAACCGGCCCATTTCTCCAATTCCCGCCCCCACGTTACGCCTCTGCGGCAAAGCCTTTGAGGATGCGAAAGCTGTTTTTGTGATAATCAATCAGCCCGTCCCGCTTCATGTTGCTGAGGGTGGCCGAGAGGGCGCTGCGCTCAACGGAGAGGTAGTCCGCCAGCTCCTGCCGGTTAAAGGGAATGTCAAAGCGTTCCCGCCCGGCGAGCAGCGCCTGTTCGGAGAGATAGGAAATCACCTTCTCCCGCGTCGTTTTGCGGGTGATATGCTGCATTTTCTGCATGAGCATGATGTTTTTGAAAGCCAGAATACGCACCATATTCTTAATAAGCTGCTGGTGGAACGTGCAGGCTGTGGAGCAGGTGGCGATAACCCGCCCGTAGTCCACGAGCAGAGCCGTGGTATCCACGTGGGCCACGGCGGAAATGGGCAGCGCCTCCGTCTCCGCGCAGGAGAAGGCCTCGGCGAACAGGTCGCTCGGCTCCACCGCCGTGAGAATCGTCCTGTTCCCCCAGAAGTCTTCCCGCAGGATGTGGACATGCCCTTTGAGCACAACACCAATCCACTCCGGCGTGTCCCCCGTCCGCAGGATGTACTCGTCCTTCTTATACCGCGCCACCGTCGCACCGAGGCACTCCAGCATGGGGCCGATGTGCTGTTCCTCCACGTCGGCAAACAGGGAGCACTTTTTCAGCACGCTCAAATATTCTCGCATAAATTTCCCCTCGTTTTGTTGGATTTACAACATACATTCTGCTTTCAGTATAGTATCTTAAGGTCAGAAAAACAAGGAAGAAAACACGACCGCTACAAAAGAAAGGTGGATTTTAGATGAAACGTCGAATCATTCAGATAGATCAGGACCTCTGCAACGGCTGCGGCCTGTGCGCCACCGCCTGTCACGAAGGCGCCATCGCCATGGTGGACGGTAAAGCCCAGCTCATTCGTGACGATTACTGCGACGGACTCGGAGACTGCCTCCCCGTCTGCCCCACGGGTGCCATTACCTTCGTGGAGCGGGAAGCCGCCCCGTTCGACCCGGAAGCCGTCAAGGCGAACATGGAAAGAAGGGCCAAAGAGCAGGCCCAGGCGGGCGGATGCCCCGGCACAAGGGCCCAGACCATCGGGCACGGCGGGGCGCCGACGGGCTGCCCCGGCAAGAGAGCCCAGACCATCGAGCGGAGTGAACCTGCCGCCGCTCCCGCCGCGGCTCCCATGAGCCGCCTGCGCCAGTGGCCCGTCCAGATTAAGCTGGTGCCGCCCAACGCCCCCTACTTTAACGGCGCGAACCTGCTCATCGCCGCCGACTGCACGGCCTACGCCCACGCAAACTTCCATGAGAACTTCATGAAGAATAAAATCACTCTCATCGGCTGCCCGAAGCTGGATTCCGGCGACTACAGCGAAAAGCTGGCCGCCATCCTGCGGGAAAACGACATTAAGAGCGTCACCATCGTGCGCATGGAAGTGCCCTGCTGCGGCGGCATGACGTACGCGGTGGAGAAGGCTCTGAAGGAGAGCGGCAAGATGATACCGTGGCGCATCGTCGTCATCGGAACAAACGGCGAAATCCTTGAGGACTAATCAGTCCCGGACATAAGACAAAGATAAATATATCTTATAAGGAGGAAAACGCGCTATGACCACAAACATGTTCTGCTTCCAGTGTGAGCAAACCGCCAGGGGGGCCGGCTGCACCGGCCGGGCCGGCGTTTGCGGCAAACCCGACCACACAGCCCTCGAACAGGATCGGCTCACAGGGGCCATGATCGACCTGGCCCGCGCCATCGGAAAGGACGCACCCACAGATGAGGAAACGGCCCTGTTTACCCGCGGTCTCTTTATCACCCTCACGAACGTGAACTTTGACGACGCCGCCATCCAAAAGTGCTACGAACTCGTTCAGGCGGCCATCCAGGCCCGTGGCGGAACCCAGTCAGACGCCTTTGAAATGGCACGGCTCTGGACGGCGGACGAAGACATCCGCTCCTTAAAGTCGCTCATCCTGTTCGGCCTGCGGGGCATCGCGGCCTACGCGTATCACACCGAAGCGCTGGGCCACCTCTCGGCGGAGGCGAAGGCCTTCTTCCCAAAAGCCCTCGGCGCCGTGGGCAACAGCGCCGCCACAGCAGACGACCTGCTCCCCCTCGTCATGGAAACAGGCCATGTAAACCTTGCGGTCATGGAACTGCTTGACCGTCTCCATAACGAAACGTACGGTGCCCCCGAGCCGGCCACCGTCCCCCTCACGATTGAAAAAGGCCCCTTCATCGTCATCAGCGGCCATGACCTGCACGACCTCAAGCTCCTTCTGGAGCAGACGAAGGGCAAGGGCATCAACGTCTACACCCACGGCGAAATGCTTCCTGCCCACGGTTACCCGAAACTGCGGGAGTATCCGCACCTGAAGGGCAACTTCGGAACGGCGTGGCAGAACCAGCAGAAGGAGTTTGCCGATATCCCGGCCCCCATCCTCTTTACAACGAACTGCCTCATGCCCGTGAAAGACAGCTACGCTGACCGGGTGTTCACAACGGCTGTTGTCGGCTTCCCCGGCCTCGTCCATATCGGAGAAGACAAGGACTTCACCCCCCTCATCGAAAAGGCACTAGAGCTGGGCGGCTATCCGGGAGACCGGGTCATGACGGGCATCAACGGCGGCACCACCGTCACCACGGGCTTTGCCCATAAGACGGTTCTCTCCGTGGCCGATAAAGTCATCGACGCAGTGAAATCCGGTGACATTCGCCACTTCTTCCTCGTCGGCGGGTGCGACGGCGCCAAGCCCGGCCGCAACTACTACACGGACTTCGTCAAACAGTCCCCCGACAACACGGTGATTCTCACCCTCGCCTGCGGCAAATACCGCTTCAACGATCTGGACATCGGCACCATCGGCGGCCTGCCGCGCATCATGGACATGGGCCAGTGTAACGACGCCTACTCCGCCATCAAAGTGGCGCTGGCTCTTGCAGAAGCCTTTGAATGCGGCGTCAACGACCTGCCCCTCACCCTCGTCCTCTCATGGTACGAGCAGAAGGCCGTCGCAATTTTGCTGACGCTTCTGGCCCTCGGTATTAAGAATATCCTCATCGGCCCGAGCCTTCCCGCCTTCGTCTCCCCGAACATCCTGGATTTCCTCGTTAAAAACTATAACCTCACGCCCATTACCACCCCGGACGCAGATCTGGCGCGCATCCTTGCATAATTTCCTTCCTTTACCTCCTATACTCACTTAAACCTCACTCTTTTCCAGGCGTGATTGCTTTGCGGCCCGATATCCCATAAGCGCAAAGAAAAGCCCGTGCATGAAGCACGGGCTTTTCCTTTTATCCCTTTCGTGATAGGATGCTCTCAGAAAAGACCAGACTATAAAAAACAAAGAGCGAGGGAACGATGCACCTTTATTTCGATTTAGACGGAACCCTGTTTGAAACGAAACCCGTCGTGGTGGCCGCTGCCCGGGTGTTTCTTGAGCAGCTTGGCCGCCCCTACCCCGGCGACGATGCCATCCTTTCCCAAGTGGGCCGCCCCATGCCCCAGTTCATGCAGGGTATCTTAAACGCCCCCACCGTGAGCGGCGGGGAGATTGCCCTGTTTGACGCACTCGAAAGGGCCGAGGTGCGCAAAAGCGGCAGGCTGTTTTCCGGAACAGAAGGCGTTTTGCAAAAGCTTCACGAGGAGGGGCACACTCTTTTCCTCCTCTCGAACGGTCAAATGGAGTACATCGAGCTCGTCCTTCAAACCACCGGCATCCGCTCCCTGTTTCAGGACGTCTACACCGCCGGCGCCTCCCCCTCGAAGGCCTATAAACTCAGGGAAGTGCTCCCTGTAAACACCCCCGCCCTGTTCGTTGGGGACACGATAGACGACCTGCAGGCGGCCCGGCAAAACAACATCCCCCACATCGCCGCGCTATTCGGCTACGGCGGTGCCGCCGCCTATGACAGCGCCTCCCACAAAGCCTACTCCCCGCAGGACATCCTCACCATCGTCCGCCGCCTTTGCGCAGATTTACACTGCCTGTGAAAGCCGCCTTGACTTTACGAGAACACAGGTGCGCGTCATACTGCGCCTTGCCCCGCAAAAAACCCGCCTTGTCCGTCAAGGCGGGTTTATGTATTATTTTTCGAGGCGGTCAAAGCTTAAAAACCTTGTCCCTTGGAAGGTGAGTTTGCCAGAGTCGCCTTTCGTCAACAGGCCGTACTCTTTCCCGCCGACGCGCAGCTCCATCCTGTCGCCGCTTTTCACCTCGAAGGAGACGTAATACGTTGTGGACGACGTGGTGCTAAACCCGTGCGCCCCGCTTAAGTCTCCGGCCACCGGGTGCTTCCTCGTGGAGACGTCCATCCGCTTGCCTATCACCGTCGCCGGGACGGTCAGGCGCGGCGCACGGTTGTCTTTGCTCCTCTGCCGCGCACCCTTCACGATGCGCGCCACGGCGATGGCAATGACAATCAGGAAAACAATAAACGTAATGACCTCCACGTCATGGGTCAAAATGTAGCGCAGGAACTTGCTCATATCTTACCCCTTTCCCAACACAACACTTTTCTCGCATCCCTTAAGCTTCCATATACACTAAGGGCACGGCATTTTTCATTATACCCACGCCGTTTCATCAAATCAACAGAAAGCGGCGCAAAAAATGGACACCCCCGGCTGTTTCCCCGCCTTTGACGGCGCCTCTCACAAAGCCGGCTCCCCGCAGGACATCCTCCCCATCGTCCGCCGTAAGATGCCCGCGGCTGTCTTATTAAGGCGCCGTAACAAGAGCAAACCCGCCCTCTTCTCAGGGGCGGGTTTTCCTCCGTCGCCGGCGCTCTCTTTGTGAAAATTCAATTCTTTATCCATTATTTATAAGAAAAGGCGACATTTTTCAGCTATCTTTAAGGTGTTGATTAAGGAAATGTTGCCGAAATATAATATGGGAATGTTTTTCCATTTCGGCGGTGGTGAAAAACAGACCCTTGAGCTTACGATTTTGTCTCACGGCATCCTAAAATATATAGAGAAGAATGGTGATGGGAACATGTTAACGTGGTTTGTCAACCAAAAGCTGTCGAGGAAGTTCATCTTGAGCTTTCTCATCATGGCACTGTTCGCCGCAATTATCGGCGGCATCGGCGTCTGGAACATCCTGACCCTGAAAAATGAAACTGCGGAGCTGTACGAGTCTTATGTCCTCGGCGTGCAATTTGCGGAAGACGCCTCCCGGCACTTTGAGTACCTGCGGTACAACCTCGTCATGCTCTCCGTTCAGGAATCGGCCACCGGAATTTATGAGTATCGCTCCCGGGTAGACGTGCAATTTAGAAACGTTCAGACGTCGCTGGTGATGTACGCGTCCCTGATTAAAACAGAAGAGGGGCAGCAGCGGTATGACCGCGTCCTGGAATACTGGAATCAATACACCCCCGTCCGGGAAGCGCTCTTTAACAGCGTCAACACAAGCTATGGGGAAAAGCTGGACGTCATCAACTCCTATTCCGAATTAAGCGACCAGCTGCGGGTCGCCCTCGTGGATATTATTGACGCGGATATCCTCAGTGCGAAGGAAAAGGCGGACGAGAACGCGAGCCTCGCCATGCGGGCCATCATCGTGGAGGTCGCCATTTTAGCCGGCGTCATCGCCATTGCCATCCTGCTGGGCTATTACGTGGCCCACGTCACGGGCAGACCCATCGTCCGGGCGGTGCAAATCGCGGAGAAGCTGGCCGTGGGCGATATTGACGTCAAGTCACTGCTCATTGAACGAGATCTCAATCGCCGAGACGAAGTGGGCCAGCTGAGTGCGGCCTTTGACAGGCTCATCGACGCCACAGCCCATCAGGTGGAAGCCACGGAGCGCCTCGCCAAGGGCGACCTCACGCAAGATATTAGCATCCGCTCCGCCGCCGATATCCTCGGCAAGAGCCTGCAGGCCGTGATTAACAACTTAAACGAAGTTGCCTCCTCCATCATCGCAACGGCCGGCCAGGTGGCTTCCGGCGCCGGCATGATTTCCGATTCCAGCCTGGCCCTGTCGGACGGTGCCGCCAGGCAGGCCAGCGCCATCGAGGAGCTTACCGCCTCCATCGAAGAAATCGCCGAGCAGACGGCAAACAACGCCAAAAACGCCGCAATGGCCAACCAGCTGGCCGCCGATACGAGACAATACGCCCTACAGGGCGACACGCAAATGAACGCCATGCTCAATGCCATGGACGCCATCAACGGCTCTTCTGCGAAAATCAGCAAAATCATCAAAGTTATCGACGATATCGCCTTCCAGACGAATATCCTCGCCCTCAACGCCGCCGTAGAGGCCGCCCGGGCCGGTCAGCACGGCAAGGGATTTGCAGTGGTGGCGGAGGAAGTCAGAACCCTCGCCGCCCGGTCGGCCAACGCCGCGAAAGAGACGACGGAGATGATTGAAGACTCCATCCGCAACATCAGGTCGGGTATCGACATCGCGAAAGATACGGCCGACGCCCTCAATAAAATCGTCGAAGAAATCACGAAGGTGGCGGAACTGGTGGAATCTATCGCGAAGGCCTCCCAAGAGCAGACCCAGGGCATCGATCACATCAATCAGGGCATCATGCAGGTGTCGCAGGTGGTCCAATCCAACGCCGCCTCGGCAGAGGAGGGCGCCGCCGCCAGCGAAGAGCTGGCCACGCAGGCCCAGCAGCTGAAGGATGTCGTCAGTGTCTTTGAAACAAAGTCCGGTACTACGTCCTTCATCCCCGAACTGGAAAGTATTCCGGTCGAGGCTCTCCCCATGGAGGAAGTCCAAATCTCCCTTGATGATACCCCGGACAAGTATTAGCTTCCCTTCCCCCCAGCGGTCATGTTAAATGCTAAGCATCTCCCCGATGGCCACGGTATCGCTATACCGCACCCGCCAGAATGGCCGCGTTAACTCTTGCTCGCACCCCTTTCATGACTGCGTTGAACCTTGATTCAAATCTCCCTCATCCAGTGCAATCTACATAGAGAAGCGGCACGCATTAAGCGCGCCGCTTCGTCTTTTATCCACCTAAAGCATGTTCACGACTTAGACACATCGACTGGCGCAATATTCGCGGCTCATCGGAGTGGCCAACTGGCACAGTATCCGCGTCTTTATCACTACTGCCGTCCGGTACGATATCTACGCCCTATGCAGTATCGTTCGCCGAAAATCACGACTTTATGACTTCGGTACTGACGACTGGCACGATTATCACGGCACAAAAATCCCCATCCCCGCCCTGTCGCTCCAGCGCAGTCGACACCCCTTCCGATACCCTTCCTGCCCCCGCCCTGCTTGGAAAGGGCGTCCATTGGATATAATGGAAAAAGCCGCCCATTTCCCCTGTTTCAAACATCCCAAGGCCAAAACAGAGCGTTTTCTTCTCTTTCCGTCACCGACCCTAAACAGCAAATTTTCACGTTTTAAACGCAAAAAAGCGCTGAAAACCAACGGTTTTCAGCGCATGGCACCCCCGGCGCGACTCGAACGCACTACATTCCGCTTAGGAGGCGGACCCTCTATCCTGGTGAGGTACGGGGGCAAACAAAAAGGGCTGTGACTTGCGGCATTATTCCAAAAGCGCGCGGCACAGCGCAAGCTATTCTAGCGCAAAATCGCCAATCTGTCAAGCAATAGAGCACCGCGCCGCCCCGTTTGCCGGCGCAAATAAACTTGACATAACACTCTGAGAGATGTAAAATGAAACAGATAATTTTTGTGAACTGTTGGGGAAATTTCACAATTTTATCAATTATCCTTTTATTTTTTTGTATATTCTCCTTTATTATTTCACATCTAGGAGGTGTTGTTTCATACCATGCCCATTCCCGTTCTGGTTATCCTCGCCGCTGTCGGTCTGGCAGTGGTGTTAGTCATAGGCTTTTTCCTTGGTATCACCTACCGCAAACGGGTCTCCGAGCGCGAGATACAAAGCGCCGAAGAAAAAGCTAAGAGGATTATCAACGACTCCATCAAAGCCGCGGAGAGCAAAAAGCGCGAGGCGTTGCTTGAAGCGAAGGAAGAGATTCACAAAAACCGCCTCGAACACGAGCGCGAAATGCGCGAGCGCCGTTCAGAAATTCAAAAGCTCGAGCGCCGACTCCAGCAAAAGGAAGAATCCCTCGACAAAAAGTCCGACAATCTCGAGCGCAAAACAGAAGCCATGAACAAGAAGCTCGCCGATCTGGACGCAACTTACGAAGAAGTTCAGGCCCTCAAACGCAGTCAGTTTGAGATGCTCGAAAAAATCTCCGGCTACACCGTGGAAGAAGCGAAGGCTTACCTCATCCGCAACCTCGAATCCGAGGTCATCCACGAGGCCGCCATGAAGATTAAGGAGATTGAAACGCGCTTCAAGGAAGAAGCGGATCAGAAAGCCCGGGAGTATATCTCCCTTGCCATTCAGCGCTGCGCGGCAGACCATGTCGCCGAAGCGACCGTCTCTGTGGTTCCCCTGCCCAATGACGAAATGAAAGGCCGCATCATTGGCCGCGAAGGCCGCAACATCCGCGCCATCGAAACCCTCACCGGCGTCGACCTGATTATCGACGATACCCCCGAAGCCATCACTCTGTCCAGCTTTGACCCTGTCCGCCGTGAAGTGGCGCGTATCGCGCTGGAAAAACTCATTTTAGACGGGCGCATCCATCCGGCCCGCATTGAGGAGATGGTGGAAAAGGCCAAGAAGGAAGTTGACGCCACCATCAAAAGCGAAGGCGAACGTGCCACCTTTGAAACGGGCATCCACGGTCTGCACCCCGAACTCATCAAACTGCTGGGCCGCATGAAATTCCGCACAAGCTACGGGCAGAACGTCCTCAACCACTCCATCGAAGTGTCCCA
Source organism: Papillibacter sp. (assembly GCA_012838125.1). GTDB lineage: Bacteria > Bacillota > Clostridia > Oscillospirales > Oscillospiraceae > Sporobacter. Next base: position 4,042 of record DUPW01000032.1, on the reverse strand, counting down.
CATCGCAGGCCTTCTTGCGGCGGAATTGGGCGTTGACGTGATGATGGCCAAACGCGCCGGTCTGCTCCACGACCTCGGTAAAGCCGTTGACCACGAAGTGGAAGGCAGCCACGTCACCATCGGCGTGGACCTTGCCCGCAAGTTCAAGGAGAGCGAAGACGTCATCCACGCCATCCACGCGCACCACGGTGACGTGGAGGCCCGCACCCTCATCGCCTGCATCGTTCAGGCCGCGGACACCATCTCCGCCGCCCGCCCCGGCGCGCGCCGCGAGAACATAGAAAGCTATATCAAGCGTCTTGAAAAACTTGAAGAGCTGACGAATTCCTTCAAAGGCGTGGACAATTGCTACGCCATTCAGGCCGGCCGCGAGATTCGCATCATGGTCAAGCCTGAGGAAGTCTCTGAAGACGAGATGATTCTCCTCGCCCGGGATATCGCCCGCAAAATCGAAAGTGAGCTTGAATACCCCGGCCAGATTAAAGTCAACCTCCTGCGGGAGACGAAAGCCATCGAATACGCAAAATAGCGCACGAGAGCCTTCTCCAAAAGGGAAGGCTTTTTTGCGCCCATTTTCGCCGACATACCGCCCCGCCGCAAGCCTTACGACACATCCCACAAAGCAAAAGCCCTTTCCGACATTCCCATTCACCTTCCCCAGAACCAAGTCTCCCTCCATACACCAAAAGCCCCCCCCCGCCCCATGATTTCCTCCGTGCACCCTTTGTCTTCTCTCTGTACAATACCCTCCGTCCCAAACTCCCCTCATACAACAAAAAGCCTCCGTACGGAGGCCTCTAAACAACAAAAGCCTTCCCAAAGGGGAAAGCCACTATCTCATTATCATTACCGCAACCGGCATTCAGCGCACTGATGCGCGCTCCGGGTGAATTGATCACCGCGGGCGCATTATGTGCAAGGCTTGCCGATGCAAAACAGGTAAAAAATGAACCGAGGTTCTCCCCGGCCGACGTCTTACTTATCTTGTGCTGGCGCCTTTATCTTCGGTGCCGAATATCAGATCGTCGATATCGTTCTTTCTTCGAATCATACACATCCTCCTTCCCGATGTTATTCACCCATTATACCAGAACCATTGTGTATTTTCAATCATTCAAGTATTAACTTTTTGTTAACAGCGCTAGAGAGACAGTCAACCCGCCTTATGGAAAAAAGGCGGGTTGAATTCCTGATTCATTCCTGATTATCGCCGTCGCACGAAAAGACGCTCGACAACCCCTCCCAAAACTGTTAAAATAAACGATGTGAGCCTCTCTATGCGGGCTAAATCGGCCGGTGCCCCAGAAAAATGAGAATACTGATAAGAAGGGCATAGGTGGGGATAGCCGTCCCAATGAGCAGTTCAGAGCTTGTATGGCGGCCCATCTTAAGGCTGGCCCAGTACACCGCCGGCAGGATGAGAAACCCCAAAAGGAGCCACGGACTTAAAAAGTATACCATTGAAAATATGGGGCCGGCAACGCCGCAGGCATGGCCGCTCGCCTTGATGCCAAATACTTTATTGAGCACGATAAGTGCCACGCCGGACAAGAGATACGTCATGTAAATTATCATCAGGTATCTCGAAACCGGCAACAGTAGGGCGCAGACAAGGCCGAGGATATACCCCAGAAACGCCATCCAGAGTGCAAGGCTCCGCTGTCCCTCGCGGCCCCGGGTCTTAAACTTCGGCAAAACCGGCTGCAGCGGATACGCGAGAACCGGAAAAACAACAAGAAATATGACGGCTAAAACGAAATTGAGGGTTGTTCCGAAAACATCGCTCCGCGCAAAGTAGAGCGTGAGCAGAAGCACAAGCGCCATCATCGGCGCGATGGTCAGGACGCGAATGGCCATGGCGAGGCCTTTCTTCATGGTGAATCCTCCTATTTCGTCCCGTTTCCGTCCGTGAGAACGCGCCTTAGTCGACGCGCTTTCCCCCGAAGAAGTAGACGGCAACCGTACCCCGACCGGTGTGGGAGCCGATAACCGTACCGATGCAGTTGATGCGAATCGGCTCCTTGAGATTCGGGAATTCTTTCTGCATGAGCTCCGCGGCTGCTCGCGCATCGTCCTCACAGTCGGAATGACTAATAAAGCATTTACCGGAATAGTTTACCCCGTTCTGGGCATGCTCTTTCATCTTTTCCACGATTTCTTTCAGGGCGTTCTTCTTCCCGCGTACTTTTTTCCGGGGGACGAGGGTGCCCTTGTGATCCATGTTCATCACGGGGCATATATGCAGCAGAGTGCCGAAGGCGGCGGAGGCTGCAGAAATGCGCCCGCCCCTGCGGTAGTGGCTTAAATCCGTGGACGTAAACCAGTGGTGGACATTAAGCTTGTTTTCCTCAAGCCAGGCGTGTATGGCGTCGATGTCCATACCCTGATCCCGCAGGTCTGCCGCTGTATCCACGAGCAGCCCGAAGCCGGAGGAGGCGCCGAGGGAGTCGACAATTTTTAGTTTCCGCTCGGGGTACTTCTGATCCAGCTCCTCCTTTGCCATACGGCAGGAGTTAAATGTGCCGGACAGGCCTGAGGACATCTCAATATGCAGAACGTCCTTGCCGGCCTGAAGAAGCGGTTCAAAGAACCCCATAAACTGCTCCATGTTAATCTGGGACGTAACGGGGAGCGCACCGTTATCCACACGCCTGTAAAACTCCTCAAAGGACATTGTTTTACCGAGGTCGTCGGGATACTCCTTCCCGTCCATGTGAAAATGGTAGCACAGGAATTGAATATTCCTCTCCTTAAAAAAGCTCTCCGGCATATCCACTGTGGAGCTGCACGTCAAAACAAAATCAGCCACTTTTGAACCTCCATTTTGCATTAAAGATCTTCCTGCTATGTATCGGACCTGGCAGGCAGCGGTCTTTAGGTGTCCATATTATACCGTGGATGCCCGGCGCACTCCACCTACTTCCGGGAACGGGTGTTCTACTGTCTCGATAATGACATTCTACCGTCCTGATAACGATATTCTACTGATAAGACCACGCCGGCAGGGACTCTACCGGTAGTAGAAACCGAGGTGAAACCATTGGATAATCAGCTTATCCGCCAGCGGATTGCGGCCAACATTGCCCATTACCGTAAGCTCCATAACATGACGCAGTCGGAGCTTGCGGTAAAGATTAACTACTCGGACAAATCCGTTTCCAAATGGGAACGGGGAGACGGCGTCCCGGATATTTACGTCCTCGTCGCGCTGTCCGAGCTGTTTAACGTCTCGGTCAACGACTTGGTGAGCGATAACGCCCCCCTGCCCCCGCCTCCCCATCCGGACATTGAGAAAAAGCGCGTCTTCATCCTGCTCATGTCCGTGCTTTTAGCGTGGCTCACCGCCACCATCGCCTACACGGTGCTGCGCGTCGTGGTACCGGACTTTGCCGCGGCGTGGTTTTGCTTTATCATCGCCATCGTCATCACGTTTATTCTCTGCACCGTTTTCTCGTCCCTCTGGTGGGGCCTGATTCCGCGTCTGCTCTCGGCGAGCGCCCTTATATGGTCCATTGCGGCGGGAATATACATCCTGTTTCCGCTGGTGAACATGCGACTGATTTTCGTTGTGGGCGGCGTGATGCAACTACTGGGCATTTTGTGGTTTACCTTTCAGGGGCGCTTCCGGCGCATTGAAATCGGTCTCATTCGCGGTATCCGTCGTAGAAAGCATTAACACTTTTATGAAAAATCAAACAGGCGTCCGTCAAAAGGACGCCTGTTTTTTCACGCCAAACCCGTAATACTGACACCTCATCTCCCGCACCGACCAACTCCACTCGCCACATTGGCGCCCCATCCGCCGAATTGAACGCAGCCCGTACATACAAAAGGACGAAAGCGCCCTGATCTATACGGGAGCGTCTTTTTCGTTGTCTTTTACCTTGGGAAAAAAAATCACGTGCAAAAAGGTGTTGACAAAACTCGCTTGTTTATGCTAATATAACTCCTGCGGCCAAGAGCAAAAAATGAATACAGCATGGGGGTATAGCTCAGCTGGGAGAGCGCTTGAATGGCATTCAAGAGGTCAGCGGTTCGATCC
>DUPW01000031.1 GCA_012838125.1 Papillibacter sp. | reverse complement strand
CGCCGCCGCGGCGGCCACCGTGGCGCCGCCGGTGTAGGCAAAGAGGTTGAGAACATTCAGCTCCCGGCCCCCGCTTTGAATCTTCCTTTGAAGGAAGTCCCAGTTGACGGCCTGTTCAGGAAACAGTCCCGTGTGCTTAAAGTTCATGGGCTTGACGTTAAACTGCAAGTCCCCGTAGGAGACGCTCCAACTGTCCGGCACGTCGCGGCGTTCCCACCGCCCGCCGCCCGAAGGTGAGCGTTTATAGTGCGCGTCCGGCTTCTTCCAGCCAGGGTGGCGGCGCGGCGTGTCCCAAATCGCCTGTGGATCAGGCCTAACAAGGTGGAACGTTCCCCAGCGCTCCAGTTTTTCTCCGCCTGAGCAGTCGAGAAGCTCGTAATCCTTCCACTTATCCGAAACCCACATGCGTCCGTTCTCCCGTTATCCTGTAAGTAAATACAAGTATTATACCTTGAGGTGCGCTCCAAGTCAATTGAAGCCCTAAAGTCTGGTCACCCCCCCTCTATTCTGCCCGATACAAGGACTTTTTCCATTAATTTTGACTGGAATGCGCGGGAAGTTGCCTGTATCATATCTTTATCACCTTCACAACCATTCAGGAGGTAATTAGATGGAAGTACAACAGCTCGGGAGCGGTAAAATCCTTATACTGCTCAAAGGGGAGGAACTGCGCACCCTTCCCGTCCCTCCAACCGATATGACGACGCAGGACGCTTCGACCATTTTGCGCCGAGCCCTCGGCAATACATACGATCCCAGTTGGGACAGTGTATATTTTGAGATGTTCCCCGGGCACGATTCGCTCCTTTTGTTCGCCCTGCAGCACAACGGCGCCCCTTCGTTTTTCACCTTCGACTCAATCGAGCCGCTGATTGACGTGGCCCACGCCAGCCCCTCGGGCCTCATCTCCTATCTCACCCACGACGGCGAGGCCTACACCCTCATCGTCTACCCGTGGCACGGCGAAAACCTGCCCTCCGCTTTAAGTGAGTACGGCCGCCCTGCGGAATACCACGCGTTTTACGCCCTGCACCTTTCGGAACACAGCACCGTTATTGCCGGTCCCCACGCACTGGATGTCATCCGGCACTACTTTAAATAATAAGCCCTTTGCTTTATCCGTACTCCTTTAAATAATAAGACATCTTAATCCAGCGAGAAACAATCTCCGCTTTAGGGGCGAATTGTTTCTCGCTTTTTTCGTCCGTAACGCGGCGTATTCTGCCATCCTCTCAGCGGCTTTTAGAGATTTGAAATGTGAAGCAGGCTTGCGATATGTGCAAAGGAATGTTCAGTATGGCTGTTTATTTTTCTCATTGCCCATGCTATAATTAACTTGGATGGGCATCGTCGCCGCATCCCAATGTAAACGGTGCTGCGGAGAGGAGGCCGGCCATGTCCCCGAAAGCTGTCGGCGTTAAGCAAATCGCGCAAAACAGAAAAGCGTTTCACGATTATTTCGTCCTCGAGCGGTACGAAGCCGGCATCGAGCTGTTCGGAACGGAGGTCAAATCCATCCGGGCAGGCAATATCAATCTGAAGGATTCTTATTGCACGGTGAAAAACGGCGAGCTTTTTGCCCGCAACATGCACATAAGCCCCTACGAAAAGGGGAACATATTTAATCGGGACCCCATTCGCCCGAAGCGCCTTCTCATGCATAGGCGCGAAATCAACCGTCTTTACGGACGGCTCAAGCAGGAGGGGCTTGCACTCATTCCGCTTTCGGTCTACCTGAAGAATTCCCTTGTCAAGGTTGAGCTGGGTCTCTGTAAGGGCAAAAAGCTGCACGACAAGCGAGAGGCCGCCGCAAAGCGCGATGCAGGCCGGGAAATACAAAAAAGCCTGAAAGAAAGGAATTAGAGTATGTCGAATCCTGTTGTCACCATCACCATGGAAAACGGCGGCGTCGTCACTGCGGAGCTGTATCCGAAAGCGGCGCCCAACACCGTGCGCAACTTTATCTCCCTTGTGAAAAAAGGCTACTACGACGGCCTGATTTTCCACCGCGTTATCTCTGGCTTTATGATTCAAGGCGGCTGCCCTCAAGGCCGGGGCACAGGCGGCCCGGGCTACGCCATCCGGGGCGAGTTCCGCTCCAACCGGTTTGACAATCCCATCAAACACACCCGCGGCGTTCTCTCTATGGCTCGTGCCGCAGACCCCGATTCCGCCGGCAGTCAGTTTTTCATCATGCAGGAAGACTCCCCGCACTTAGACGGGCAGTACGCCGCCTTCGGCTGTGTCACCGCCGGCATGGACGTGGTGGACGCCATCGCAAACACGGAAACGGATCGGCACGACCGTCCCGTCACGCCGCAGGTGATAAAGAGCGTCACGGTGGAAACCTACGACGTTGAGTATTCCGAGCCGGAGAAGCTGAGAGCGTAGAGTGAGAATCTGGGAGATAAAGCAGTATTTCACCCAGTGACATTTCGCATCATACAGTGTATAATGATATCTTACCGTCGGGGCGGGGAAAAGCGCCCCTCCCCGGCGGGATAAACCCGACTCACCCTTCCAGATACGGGGCTGTACTGGTTTCGACGGGGGTGTGGAGGCGGGGATAGCGGGCGGAGGTTTCCGTCACCTCCTTAAACAGCGGAATCTACAAATTAAGTAACAACAACAAAGCTTTACCGGTAGCCGCTTAAGGCTGCCCGTCCTCGCCGGAAGGTCCACGAGCCGGATGAGGGCGTCGCTTAGTGGAGTCCGTGAGTGCGCAAAGCTTTGAGCGCACCATTAATCATGAAGCTACCAAACTGTGATGCGTGACGGCTTGCGTCACAGGGCGGGAATGGGGCTTTAGCCCGAAATAACCGTCTGCGCCCGGAGAAGTCCACGTCAAAGCGCTTTCGGACGGGGGTTCAATTCCCCCCAGCTCCACCAAACGAAAGAAGATCCGAGAGGGTCTTCTTTCGTTTTTGTATATAAACTTAGAAGCCCTTGCAGTATTGCTCGTAGGCGATGTTGAAGTCGATCTCCAGTTCGTAGTCCCGTCTCACCCTCACAGCTTTTATGAGCTGAGACATGATCATACGTTTGCTGGCCATGCTACTGCTCTTGTAAAGGTCAGCCCACGTTAAAAGCTCCTTGAGGTTTTTCTGCGCCTCTTTATAGGTCTGGCTGTCGTTTGCCAACTCTTGTTTGCACTGTTGTATTTCAGCCTCTGCCGCCTCCATCGCCTCTTTACTGGCCGTCAGCAGTTCATTGAGCACATCAGCATTGAACTTGCTCTTCCCTTGAAGCGCTTTAATAACCTCGGCCTTGTACGTATTATACTCCTTCTTGTGTTTGGCGAGG
>DUPW01000030.1 GCA_012838125.1 Papillibacter sp. | reverse complement strand
GGCAATAATCCCTGCACCTTTTCATATTTCCTCGACATAGCAAGACCCCCTGATGTAGCCCTCTTATTGTCCTACATCAGGGGGTATTTTGTCTATTGTCCGTTTTTACTGGTTCGGTTCAGTTTCGGGGGCTTTTCCTTGCGCAGTCAACTATTGAAAGTGGACATGGTTGTTGATGTGCTCGAGGCAGAAGCAGTGGTAGCCGTTACAGCGGGAGCAGTAGCGGAACTCCAGATGGGGGTACTGCGTGTCCGTCTTGCCGCAGACGGCGCATTTATGGCGGTAAGGGCGGGCTTCTTCCGTGGCGCGGTACTTCTTCGCCGCCTCCTTGAAGTTCACCGTTTTGGCGGGCCGGTGGATGCGCATGGGGCGCAGGCGGTTAATCAGCTCGTACCCGCAGAAGAGGAAAAAGTTAAAGAAGGCGAGAACGGGTATCAGGGCGCTGAAGTACTGGCCTTGAATAACGCTCACAATAACCGTGATGAGGAAATAGGCGCCGTTAATCAGCGCGAGCCATTTGATTTTAATGGGAATGATAAAAAACAACAGCACACGATGTTCGGGATACAGCGCGGCAAAGGCGAAGAACATAGACAGGTTCAGAAAGTTCGTGTGCAAAAACGGCGTGACTCCGCCGAAAAGACGCACAATGACGGCATATAAAATGTGCATCACAACGCCGGTGAGATAATATATCGTGAACTTCGGCGTACCCCATTCGTTCTCCAGCGCCGTGCCGATGAAATAGTAGAAATAAAACATCAGCGCCGTGAGGATGACGGTGGACATACCGATGCCTGACCCCGCCACCGGGATAAATATCCACGAGATAATGCGCCAGACCTCTCCGCGTAAAATCCCGTCGATACTAAAGGTGAGCAGCTGGAGAAACCTCCCCGTTCTGTCCGTGGCCGCAATCAGGTACACGACGCTATAGCCGATGATGATATAGAGCATCAGCCGGGGGATGCCGAAGCGGCGATGCTTAAGGCAGAACCTGTCAATGGCTCTCATCAGTTTTTTCAAAGAAACACCTCCGCGCGGAAAGGGAAAAAGGCCGTTTTTCCGCAAATTAAGCTCATACGTGCAAATACTGAAATATTCCGGTAAGATTATAACACGTTTCCAGCCCCGTTTTAACCGCTTTAACGAAAAAATTCAAATCCGACGGCGAAAAAGCTCCGTCCGGCGTGTGTTCACTCAGCTGGAATTATCAAAATTATGCTTGCAATGTGGGGCGCAGCGTGGTAATATATCAAAGCATTTGACTTCGGAGCCGGCTATCCCCGGCGTTCGGGGTTTACCGTTGTTATCATCTGGGCGGTCCTCTGCGCAAAGAACGCACGAACGCCTTATGCGAAGGGAGGATACATGATGGATCTCGTAAAAATGCTCAGTGAGCAGTATATGAAGCCCGAACTGCCGGAAATGAACGTGGGCGACACCGTCCGTGTTATGGTCCGCGTAAAAGAAGGCAGCCGCGAAAGAGTGCAGGCCTTCGAGGGCACAATTATCGCCAAGAAACACGGCGGCATCAATCAGACGATTACCGTTCGCCGCGTGTCTTACAATGTCGGCGTTGAGAAGGTGTTCCCGGTTCACTCTCCGACGATTGTAAAGGTCGAGACGGTTCGCCGCGGTAAGGTCAGAAGAGCGAAGCTCTATTACATCCGCAAGCGCGTCGGTAAGCGTGCCAAAGTTAAGGAAAGAGTCTAACTTCAAAAAAAGAGGCATTCGCCTCTTTTTTTTATCCCCAAATCGTGTATAATCTTAGTAGACTGCTAAGACGCAAAGGAAAGGGTTGGGGCTATGCTGGGCGACAAGGACTATAAAGAGCAGGAGATGGATGTCTACTCCCTCGAATATGAGTACGACCCCATCGTAGAGGAACAGGAAAGCGACGTTCCCGATACCGTCACAAGGCCGCCCCGCGAGCAATCCAATGCGAAAATGGAGTTTTATGACTGGATTCAGTGCATCGTCTCGGCGGTCATCTTCGGCATCCTCGTATTCGTTTTTGTCGGCCGCGTCATGGGTGTGGACGGAATGTCCATGCTCCCGACGCTGCACCATAACGACAAATTTGTTATGTCCAATTTGTTCTATTCGCCGGAATACGGCGATATCGTCGTGATAAAGACGGACGCCTTCGGCGATACCCCCATCGTCAAGCGCGTCATCGCAACGGAAGGGCAGACGGTGGATATCGACTTCGACACCGGCGTCGTCTATGTGGACGGCATCCCTCTCGATGAGCCGTACACCAACGCGCCGACCTTCGCGCGGGAGGATTTTCGCGGACCCGTCATGGTGCCAAAAGGGCACATTTTCGTCATGGGTGACAACCGCAACGCCTCTGCGGACAGCCGCAGCAATCTCGTGGGCTTTGTGGACACGCGGCGGATTTTAGGGCGCGTCCTGTTTATCCTTCTGCCCGCCGAAAATTGGAACGGAAAGGAATTCTGGGCCAGAATCGGCCCGGTTCACTAGGCCATGAAAGAAGAAATGACAATTCATTGGTTTCCGGGGCACATGACGAAAGCGCGCCGCATGATAACGAGCCAGGTCAAGCTCGTTGATGCGGTATGTGAGATTATCGATGCGCGCATCCCCTTGTCCAGCCGGAACCCCGATGTGGACGAACTCGTGGGCGGAAAGCCACGACTGATTATTCTCAACCGAATTGACCAAGCCGACCCAGGCCTGTCGAAACGCTGGTCGGCCTATTTCCGCGCCCAGGGACACGCCGTCTTAGAAACGGACGCCAAAAGAGGCAGGGGAACGGGCGGCTTTACCGCGGCGGTGCGGGGACTTTTGAAAGAGAAAATTGCCGCGTGGGAGGCGAAAGGGCAGGTGGGACGGCCCATCCGCACCATGATTATCGGCATCCCCAACGTGGGCAAATCCTCCTTTATTAACCGCGTTGCGCGGCGGAAAGTGGCGGAGACGTCAGACCGCCCCGGCGTCACCCGCGGGAAGCAGTGGATTACGCTGGAAAACGGCTTTGAACTGCTGGACACGCCGGGTATCCTCTGGCCGCGGTTTGACAGTCAGGAAGTGGGCGAAAACCTCGCCATAACGGGCGCCGTAAAGGACGAAGTCTTAGACCGGGAGACCTTAGCGGCCAATCTCATGGTGCGCCTTCGCGCCCACTGCCCGGAAAAGGTTCTGGAACGATATAAATTTGAGCCGACAGAGGAGATGACGGGCTTTGACATGCTGGAAACGGCGGCACGTAAGCGCGGTTTCCTCATCTCCGGCGGCGAGTGCGACTTAGAGCGCATGGCGGCCGTCCTGCTTGATGAATTTCGCGGCGGCAAGCTCGGGCGCATCACCCTTGAGGCGCCGCCGGAAGAACCTTCAAATGAGGAGGGCGTATAACGTTGGATGCGATAGAAACGGTGGACTGGTGGCTTCACGAGCGCACAGCGCAAAGTGAAGGCTACGGCATAATCTGCGGCGTGGACGAAGCCGGACGGGGCTGCCTTGCCGGTCCGGTTTACGCCGCCGCCGTTATTTTGCCCTTCGGTATGGAGCTTGAAGGGCTCAACGACTCAAAACAGCTCTCCGAAAAAAAGCGCGAAAAGCTCTTTGAAGTGATAACCCAGTGCGCCGTCTCCTACGGCATCGGCTGGGCCAGCGTGGAGGAGATTGAGCGCCTGAACATCCTGCAGGCCACTTACATTGCCATGAACCGCGCCATTAAAAAACTGAGGGTTACGCCGGATATCGCCCTTATCGACGGCAATCAAAACTCCGGCATTACATATCCTTCACGCTGCATCGTTGACGGAGACGCCCTCTCGGCGTCCATTGCCGCGGCTTCGATTCTCGCAAAGGTAAGCCGGGACCGCCTGATGCGCCAGCTTGATTTAGAGCACCCGGAATACGGCTTTGCTGCCCACAAGGGATACGGCACGAAGGCCCACCGGGAGGCCATTTTATCCCGCGGCGCCTGTCCTATTCACCGGACGGCTTTCCTCAGGAAAATCCTTGACAAAGCCGCCGTTTAAATGGCGGGAGATACTATGGATAAGAAACTACGGGGCAGCGCGGGGGAGGCCCATGCGTTGAAATGGCTGAAGAAAAAGGGATATGCGCCTGTCGGCATGGGGTACCGCTCCCGATATGGCGAGATTGACCTCATCGTTAAAGATAGGCAGTACATCGTATTCGTTGAAGTGAAGCTGCGGAAGGACAGCCGCTTTGCCGAGGCCCGGGAGTTCGTCCACGCCGCCAAGCAGGGGCGGATTCTTAAAACGGCGCAGCAGTATCTCGCCGAACATGAGACGAATCTGCAGCCGCGTTTTGACGTTATTGAAATCTACGCGCCCGAGGGCGCCCGTGAAAAAGACTATATCGTAAACCATATCGAAAACGCGTTTTAGGCCTGTTTTTGGCGTCTTTCGCGTCACAGCAGCTTGAAAGGAATGGATTTTATGCGTTATCAGAGCACACGCGACAAGGCAATCGGCATCTCGTCCGCCGAGGCGATTGCACAGGGACTTTCGCGGGACGGCGGACTCTTTGTGCCGGAATATTTTCCCGCGCTTTCGCCCGATGCGTTGACGAAACTTGTCGGTATGCCGTACGTCGAGCGTGCCGCTTATATTATGAAGATGTACTTAGACGATTACACGGTGGAGGAGCTCCGCTCCTTTGCTCAGGCGGCCTACGGGATGCCGGTGTATGATGACCCGGCCGTCGCCCCCATGCGGAAGGTGGACGACGACACATACTGCCTCGAACTCTGGCACGGCCCTACATCTGCATTTAAAGACATGGCCCTCCAGATGCTCCCGCACCTGCTCACCGCCGCCCTGTCGAAAACAGGGGATGAGAAGGACGTCTGCATCCTCGTGGCCACCTCGGGGGATACAGGCAAAGCCGCGCTGGAGGGCTTTAAAGACGTCCCCCGCACGAAGATTATGGTCTTCTATCCCGAGGACGGCGTCTCCGATGTGCAGAAACTGCAGATGACGACGCAGGAGGGCGAAAACGTCGGCGTTTGCGCCGTGTACGGCAACTTTGACGACGCCCAGACGGGCGTGAAGAAAATCTTCTCCGACGAAGCCATGCGAAAAGAGCTGGCGGAAAAGGGTGTGTTCCTCTCCTCGGCCAACTCCATCAACTGGGGCCGCCTTCTGCCGCAAATTGTCTACTACGTCTCCGCCTACTGTGACCTTGTGGCCACCGGCGCCATTTCTCAGGGGGAGGAGATTGATTTCTGCGTCCCCACGGGCAATTTCGGCAACATCCTCGCCGGATATTACGCCAAAAAAATGGGCCTTCCCATCGGACGGCTTATCTGTGCGTCCAACACGAACGATGTGCTCACGCAGTTTATCGAGACGGGCGTGTACGACCGCAACCGCCCCTTCAATACGACGATTTCCCCCTCCATGGACATTCTCATCTCCTCAAACCTCGAGCGCCTGCTGTACGACGTCTCCGGAGGCGACGATGAGCTGATTGCGTCATACATGCGCGAGCTGTCTGAAAAGGGCGAATATAAGGTGTCGGATGCGGTCTTTAAAGAAATCCAAAGCGTCTTCCGCTGCGGCAGCTGCTCCGATGATAAGACGATGAAAACCATCCGCGCCGTCTATGACACCTACGGCTACCTCATCGACACCCACACCGCCGTGGCTTTCTCGGTACTTGAAGAACTGCGGGAAAAGGACGGCCAGCGGTGGAAAACCGTCGTCGTCTCAACGGCCAGCCCCTACAAGTTCTGCGATAGCGTCCTTGACGCTCTGGGCGGGGACACAAACGCCGACGGCCTTGACTTAATCGACCGGCTCGAGGAGAAATCGGGCACGAAAGCGCCCCTTCCCCTCAAATCCCTCCGGGGGAAAACCGTCCGCTTTAAGCAGGCGGTGCAGAAGGAGAACATGCCGGATGTGGTTACGCAGTTTTTAAGCTAATCCGGCAGCGAAAATTTCAAAAAACAGGGGATGGTGCAGGTGGCGTCCGCCAATCCTCTCCATCCCCCGCTTAGTTTAGTTGTTACATGGTAGCTTTGGGAGCGAATGTGCCGCAATAGGTTTCGTCTTTGTTTTGGGCGTTATGGGCGCCAACGAAAATGCTATCGGCACTGCATTTCTTATTCTTGTCGTTGAAGCGGCATGTTACGACGTCGCAGTCAACGCCGGGAAGTACATCGTCTCTCTTCATTTCCATGAAACTCTCCTTATCACTTTTTAATCGCCTGACGGCATGATTTATTATGCGCCCGCTGCCGCACTGATATGTAGCGCGCCGGAGCCATAATTCTTCCCGCTACGGCAATTATTGGTAAAGGATTCGTGAACATTGTGCTTTATGCAATCGGCGATCTCCATCTTTCATTACAATCGAATAAACCGATGGACGTTTTCGGCGGCGTTTGGGAAGGATATGTTGATAAGCTCAAAAATGGCTTTTCGCACCTGACGGACGAGGACGTGTGCGTGCTCTGCGGGGATTTGACGTGGGCAATGAATCTGGAAGAGAGCCTTGATGATTTCCGGTTTATTGAAGCGTTGCCCGGAAAGAAAATCCTCTTAAAAGGCAACCATGACTACTGGTGGTCCACTACCTCCAAACCCCGCCGCTTTTTTGCTCAAAACGGCCTGAAAACCCTCGATATTCTCCACAACAACTGCTATTTCGTGGACGGTACGGCCGTTTGCGGCACCCGGGGCTGGTTTTACGAGGAGGAGAGGAGTCCGGAGCATGACCGGAAAATCATGAACCGTGAGGTCCTGCGCCTTGAAACGTCCCTGAAGGCGGCGAAGGGTGCGGAGGAAATTATCTGTTTTCTCCATTATCCGCCCATTTTTTATAACTTTGTCTGCCGGGACATCATTGAGCTCATGAAATCCTACGGTGTCCGCTCCTGTTACTACGGCCATATTCACGGCGCCGGCCATAAACTGGCCACTGTGGGCGAGCACGAGGGAATCACTTATCACATGGTTTCGGCGGATTACGTTAATTTTTGCCCCGTTCGGGTAAAATGAGAGTATGAAAATATTGCAAATACGAATGATTTTTGATAAAATGCCTTGACTGCGCCAAAAGGCGCTATGAATTCATAGGAGGAAATGGATTTTGAACGTTACGAGTTGCGAAAAGAAAGACAATAAAACCGCGGAGCTGTCTGTTACTGTAACAGCAGAAGAATTCGATGTGGCGCTTGAGGAGTCGTATAAAAAGAATAGAGGTCAAATCGCCATACCCGGTTTCAGAAAAGGTAAAGCCCCGCGCAAACTGATCGAAAAAATGTATGGGGCGTCTGTCTTTTACAATGACGCACTCGACATGATTCTGCCGGCTGTCTGCAGCCATGGCATTTCCGAGGAAAACCTCCGCACCGTTGGATACCCGCAGATCCTTGACGTCAATGTGGCCGAGGACAATTCGGTTACCGTGAAATACAGTGTGGACCTCTATCCGGAGGCAACCGTGAAGGACTATAAGGGCCTGCGCGCCGTCCGCGAGCCGGTTTCAATTGAAGACAGCGCAGTGGACAGCGAACTGGCCGCCATGCAGCTGAAATCCGCCCGTATCCAGACGGCCGACCGTCCCGCCGCCAACGGCGATACGGTGATCATCGACTTTGAAGGCTTTATCGACGGTGTGCCCTTTGAAGGCGGCAAGGCGGAAGACTATGAGCTGGCCCTTGGCTCCAATACCTTTATCCCCGGCTTTGAAGAGAAACTCAACGGCGTCCAGGCCGGCGAAGAGCGCGATCTCGACCTCGTCTTCCCGGAAAACTATCAGGAAGATCTGGCTGGAAAGGCCGTCGTGTTTAAGGTCAAGGTCAAGGAAGTCAAGGAGAAAATTCTCCCCGATCTTGACGACGAATTTGCAAAAGACGTGTCCGAGTTTGACACCCTTGAGGAATATAAGGCCAGCATCCGCGAAAACCTCCTGAAGGAGCGGCAGACAAGCGCCGACAAGGCCTTTGAGGAAGCCGTCTTCCAGAAACTTGCGGAAGTTGTCGAAGCGGACATTCCGGAGTCCATGATTAACTCGTATATCGACAATCAGCTGAGCAACATGTCCCAGCAGCTGTCCGTCTACGGCATGGACATCGCCACCTACTTCAATATGCTTGGCACGAACGAAGCTGGTTTCCGTGACAGCATGCGTCCTTCCGCCGAAAACCAGATTAAAATCTCCCTCGGCCTTGAAAAAGTCGCCGAGCTTGAAAACCTTGAGCCCACTGAGGAAGAGATTGAAGGCTTCTTCAAGGAAACAGCCGAGAAATACGGTACAGACGTTGAGACGGTCAAGTCCGGCATCGACCGGGACAGCGCCGTTTACGAGCTGAAGATGCAGGCCGCTTCCAAGTTCGTTGTGGAACACGCCGTGGCCGAGGAGCCGAAAGAGGACGAGGCCAAGGACGATAAGGCGGAAGAGGCTGCAGAAGAAGCACCCGCTCCGAAGAAGACCCGCAAGTCCACAAAGGCTAAGGCGGAAACGGCCGAAACAGGCGAGGCGGAAGCCGAAGCGCCTACCAAAAAGACCACTCGTCGGAAAAAAGCCGCAGAAGAAACGCCGAAAGATGAATAATCTGTAAAGAAAGTGCCTAAAACCTCTTATAGCCCCCGGTGTGTATTGACATCTGGGAAAGTATGGTGCTAGTATTATGTAAACACCATATCTATTGCAAAAGGAGTTGGAAAGCATGAATCTCGTCCCTTATGTAGTTGAGCAGACGTCACGTGGGGAACGTTCTTACGATATATACTCCCGTCTTCTTAACGACCGAATCATCTTCCTCAGCAGCGAAGTGAACGACACCACCGCCAGCCTCGTTGTTGCGCAGCTACTCTATCTTGAGGCCCAGGATCCGGACAAGGACATCCAGTTCTATATCAACAGCCCGGGCGGGTCCGTCACAGCCGGCCTTGCCATCTACGATACGATGCAGTATATCAAGGCGGACGTATCCACCATCTGCATCGGGCTTGCCGCCAGCATGGGCTCATTCCTCCTTGCCGCCGGCACGAAGGGCAAGCGTTTTGCGCTGCCCAACGCGGAGATCATGATTCACCAGCCCTCCGGTGGGTTTAGAGGTCAGGCCACAGACATTCAGATTCACGCGGAGAACATCCTTCGCATCAAGGAGCGTCTGAACAAGATTTACGCCGACCATACCGGCAAACCCGTTGAAGTCATCCGGGACGCCACGGAGCGTGACAAGTTCATGACGGCGGAAGAGGCCCTTGAGTTCGGCCTCATCGACAAAGTACTATACAAGCGTTAGGAGTTACCGATGCCTAAGTATGACGACAACAAAATCGTTCGATGTAGTTTCTGCGGGAAGCGACAGGATCAGGTTAGCCGGATTATAGCAGGGCAGGGCTCGTGCTATATCTGCAACGAATGTGTTGCCCTCTGCACCAGCATTCTCGGCGATGAGTTTCTGCCGATTCGGGCATCGTCGCAAGGTGAGATAGGCGAGACAATTGAAAGGCTGCCGAAACCCGCGGAAATTCGCGCGGTTTTGGATGACTATGTCATAGGGCAGGAAGAAGCGAAAATCACCCTTTCCGTTGCGGTCTACAACCACTACAAACGCATCTATTACGGAGGCCTCAACGAAGTCGAGCTGCAAAAGAGCAACATCCTTCTCATGGGGCCCACGGGCAGCGGCAAGACGTATCTTGCCCAGACCCTTGCCCGCATCCTGCAGGTCCCCTTCGCCATCGCTGACGCCACAACTCTCACCGAAGCCGGCTATGTGGGCGACGATGTGGAAAACATCCTCCTGCGCCTTCTGCAGGCGGCTGACTTTGACATCGAGCGCGCCCAGCGTGGTATCATCTACATCGATGAAATCGACAAAATCGCCCGTAAGAGCGAAAACGTCTCTATCACTCGGGACGTCTCCGGCGAAGGCGTGCAGCAGGCCCTGCTGAAAATTCTGGAGGGAACCGTTGCCAACGTCCCCCCGCAGGGCGGCCGGAAACACCCCCATCAGGAGTTTATCAGCATCGACACTACGAACATCCTCTTTATCTGCGGCGGCGCGTTCGACGGACTCGAGCGCATCATCGAAAACCGCATGGACAGGAAGAGTATGGGATTCGGCGCTGAGATTAAGACAAAACGCGAGAAGAACGTCGGCGATATGTTAAAGCACGTTCAGCCGCATGACCTGCTGAAATACGGATTGATTCCCGAGCTGGTGGGCCGTATTCCCGTTATCACCACCCTCGAATCCCTGAAGCGGGACGATCTCATCCGTATTCTCACAGAGCCGAAAAACGCGCTGACGAAGCAGTTTTCGCTGCTGATGAGCTACGATAAGGTTGCTCTCGAGTTTCAGCCGGAGGCCCTTGAGGTCATTGCCGATAATGCCCTTGAGCTGGAAATCGGCGCGCGCGGCCTGCGCAGTGTGATGGAACGCATCATGACAAAAATCATGTACGAAGTTCCCTCCGACTCGAAAATCGAAAAGGTCATCATTACGAAAGAGTGTGCTGCCGGTCTGGAGCCGCCGTGGATTGTCCATAAGCCGAAACCCCAGATCGACCCTGACGCATCGTGACAAACGAGCCGCACGTTGAGTGCGGCTCTGCTTTCATTGAAAATCACCGTAGCAAGAGTAAAATACGAACGGAATCGCACTTTTGATGACGGTTTCCATAGAGGGCGGCTATTTCACGCCCAGCATCCTGTCTCCGCAGTCGTCGGGTACAGGCGGTGAAGGAGGTATTGTCTATGAACGAGATGAAATTTGATTCTCCTCCGGCTGCGCCGGGAGTGGTGAACCTTCCCATGCTCACCCTTCGGGGCCTGTGCGTTTTCCCGGAGATGCTCCTTAATTTCGATGTTGAGCGCGCCCTCTCCGTAGCCGCGCTGAACGTCGCCGCGGAAGGGGACCGCACCATCTTCCTCTTGACGCAAAAGGATATGTCGAAGGAGATTCCCACGCAGGGTGACCTGTATACTGTGGGCACAATCTGCTATATCAAACAGCTTCTGCGCATCCCGGGCGGCGGGATAAAGGTTCTGGTAGAAGGTCAGAAACGGGCGAGACTGAAAAACATCTTAAACGACAAGAGCTTTTTCCTCGCGGAGGTAGAGCCCATTGAGGAGCCGGCGCCCCCGAAGGTGACGACCAAAACCGAAGCCCTCATCCGAAAAGCCGTGGGCCTTTTCGACCAGTATTCCTCCATGACGGGCCACATATCGAAAGAGGCCGTCGTGTCCATATTTACGCTCACTAATCCCGGTTTTATCGCTGATTTCATCGCGCAACACCTGTATATCAAGCCGGATAAGAAGCAGTCCATTCTGGAGACGCTGCCGCCTGTCCGGCGCCTGCAGCGCGTGTGCGACATTCTCGTGCGGGAAATTGAGATTCTGGATATTGAGCGCAGCATCGAAGAACAGCTGCGCAGCCGCCTTGAGCGCCAGCAGCGGGATCACGTCCTGCGGGAGCAGCTGCGTGTGATTCAATCCGAGTTGGGGGAAACAGCGGACGCGCTTTCCGAATTCGATGAGTACCGGGAGAGGATATTCAGCCTTAAACTGCCGGAGGAAACGGAGAAAAAACTCCTTAAAGAGCTTGACCGGCTGGAAAAGCAGCATTCCAGTTCCTCCGAAGCGGCCGTCATCCGCACCTACCTTGACACATGCCTCGAGCTGCCGTGGCAAACCCAGTCGAAAGAGCGGCTTGACGTAAGGCTCGCGCAGAAGATGTTGAATGAAGACCATTTCGGCCTTGAAAAGGTCAAAGAGCGCATCATCGAGTACCTTTCCGTCCGGAAGATAACGGGAAAAAACGCGGGGACGATTCTCTGCCTTGTGGGACCCCCGGGCGTCGGTAAAACCTCCATCGCCATCTCCGTGGCCCGGGCACTGAATCGTAAACTCTCCCGCATCGCCCTCGGCGGCGTGCACGACGAGGCGGAAATCCGCGGCCATCGCAAGACGTACGTGGGCGCGATGCCCGGGCGCATTGTCGCCGCCCTTCTGCAGGCGGGCACCCGCAACCCCCTCATCCTGCTGGACGAAATCGACAAGCTGGGCAGCGACTACAGGGGAGACCCCTCCTCGGCGCTGCTGGAAGCCCTTGACCCGGAGCAAAACTCCCACTTCCGGGACCATTATCTTGAAATCCCCTTTGACCTCTCCGACGTGATGTTTATCACCACGGCCAACACGACGCAGACGATTCCGCGGCCGCTCCTCGACCGCATGGAGGTCATTGAAATCGGCAGCTACACCGACATGGAAAAGCTCCATATAGCCAAGAATCACCTCATCCCCAAACAGCGGAAAAAGCACGGCCTGACCGGCCGGCAGCTGCGCGTAACTGACGAGGCGATTTTGGAAATCATCGCCGGCTACACCCGTGAATCCGGCGTGCGCCGATTGGAGCAGGAAATCGCCGCAATCTGCCGCAAAACAGCCACGAAAATCGTCTCCGGCGAGATGAAATCCGTGTCTGTGAAGGCCGGCTCCCTTGAGGAGTACCTCGGCGCGCGGAAGTACCGCCCCGAGCGGCTGGCCGGCAAGGACGAAGTGGGCCTCGTCCGAGGCCTTGCGTGGACGTCTGTGGGCGGTGAAACCCTCGACGTGGAAGTCTCCGTCCTTGAGGGGACGGGTAAGCTGGAACTGACGGGTAACCTCGGTTCCGTCATGAAGGAATCGGCCCAGGCGGCCGTGTCCTACATCCGCAGCCGCGCCGCCCGTCTCGGCATCAGCTCCAGCTTCAACAAGGAGTGCGACATCCATATCCACTTCCCGGAAGGCGCCATCCCGAAAGACGGACCCTCGGCGGGCCTGGCTATCGCCATCGCCGTCATCTCCGCCCTCACGGGTGCGCCCGTGAGACGGGACCTTGCCATGACGGGTGAGATTTCCCTGCGCGGACGGGTCATGAAAATCGGTGGTCTGCGTGAAAAGACGATGGCGGCGCTGCGAGCCGGCGTCAAGACGGTTATCATCCCGTCTGAAAACCTGCCCGACCTGGAGGAAATCGACCAGACGGTGCGCAACGCCCTGTGCTTTGTGCCCTGTGAGCACATCGACGAGATTCTCAATGTGGCTCTCGACTTCTCCGCCGCACCGCCAAAGCCGAAGGCGAAGGCTCAGGAGAACAAGCAGGAAGAGTCCCATATGCCGATCTTACCGGACGGCACCGACGTCACATCGTCGATACGACAGTAAATGGTGGTATGCCGCTATGAAACTCAATCTGCATAACGTAGAATTTATTAAGTCGGCGGCAGAT
>DUPW01000029.1 GCA_012838125.1 Papillibacter sp. | reverse complement strand
CGGCCCGCTTGAGGTTGATTACCACAAAGCTGCGGATACTCGTCTCATCTTCGAGAACAAGAACCTTTTTCATGCGCCTTCTCCTTTGACAATACTCTATGCCGCCCACTGCTGCGGATACTATGCACTCCAGTCGGAATAGATGGGGCGGAAACTCTCCCGCACAGCCGCCTCGCTGACGGTTATCCCATGGACGGATGCGTCCACAATCTCCGCGCAGTAGATGGCGTCCTCCTCCGGTGCGAGGCGGAAACGGCCGTTAATCGTGGCCCGTTTGTATTTGTTGTCCCCCGAGAGGGTGTAGATGCGGAGGAAGTCCGTCCAATCGCCGCTCTCCTTGTCCACGTGCGAGAAGATAATCGTCCGCTCGCCGGGAACGGAGTCGTCACGCCGGACGCCCAGATGCTCCATCCACTCTTTCGGCAGGATGAAATACCATCCGTCTGACCGGTTGTGGTATGTGGTAAACACGTCGTACCGCTCCCCCGTCATCTCGTAGGCCACCCAATCGATGGCGTAATGCTTGGCATCAGACTGGGAGTTAAGCTCCCGGGGCAGTGGCACTTCCATGTAGCCGTCTTTGTTGATATCGGAGCTGTAGATGGCAAGGTCGCGCATCGTCTCGTTTGTGGGCGCGGCGCTTTCCATGATGTTGTCAATACCGTTTTCCGTGAGAATGAGGATATCCGTCACAGTCTTGTTGGCACTGTCGGCCCCCTCCACGAACAGGGCCGGCACACTTCCCCGCAGCTTGCCGCTCTGCACCCGGGCAAAGGTCTGCAGCCCCTTGGTCAGCTGCGTTGTTGTGCGTACCATCTCGCCGTCAGCCGTGAGGGAATACGCCTCCGCCTCCCCCGGCTGCTCCGCTGAAGCGTGGCGCAGGACGACGAGCATGGACCGTCCGCCCACTTCCACCGCCGTAAACTCCGCGTATTCGACGCTGCCTAAGTGGCTGTGGACGCCGCCTTTCATGGAGTAGATGGACAGATAGGACAGGGCCGAGCTCATCTGCCGGCCGACGATAACTTCAAGGGACCCGTCCCCGTCGAGGTCGGCGTAGCGCACCCGCTCGAAGGCCGTCCCCTCCCCTTCGATGATGTCAGCCTGAAAGATTTCACCGTCCGTCTGATCGATGACGTAGATTTTCAGGGGCTTGTCACCGGAGGCGCGGATAAAGGCCAGAACCTCGTTTTCCCCGTCCCCGTCAATGTCCACAAGCTGAACGGACTGCCGGTTGGAGCCGGAGATGGGCGGTGAGTAGACCGCGCCAGTAGATAGGATATTGTTCAGCTCCTGCTGGAGCAGAATATACTCTTCACTGGCCTGAGGCAGGCTGTAAAGCTCGTCGGCGGAGATGCGAAAGCACCCCGACGCAAAAAGCAGCACGGCGATAAGAAACACCGCGCCAAGCGCTGATTTTACGGGATTTCGCACTGAAGCCCACCTCCTTCGCAAGTCTCGTCTTTTTCTACTTATTCTCTCATATTCTATCATATCGGCAGGTTAATTGGTAGTATAATTTTGCCCGCCGCCCTAGGGCGGAAAGGCCTCCACCCCACGCCGCACCGCCCCTTTCAGGCGGCCTCGAGAGCGTAGCGCCTGCACCTATTATTTCACGCGGCTATTGAAAAAGGGGTTTTAAATAACTTATAATGAAGGCAGAAAACATCCGTAACACGAAATACGTTAGGATATGAGGAGGATTACTGATGAAAGTTACCGCTGCCGTCACACACGAAAAGGGCAAGCTCGCCATCGAAACCGTGGAGCTTGACCCGCCTAAAGCATCGGAAGTTCTTGTCCGCCTGATTGCCAGCGGCGTCTGCCACACCGACTCCGCCGGCATCGAACAGTTTATTCCCGTGGCGCTGCCCGCCATCTTCGGTCACGAAGGCGTCGGCGTCGTTGAGGAAGTGGGCATCGGCGTGGAGGGCCTGAAGAAGGGCGACCGCGTGATTCTCACCTTCCCGTCCTGCGGCGTGTGCGACCCCTGTATCGCCGGCGAACCCTATACCTGCGAAATCATGAACGACCTGTTCTTTAACGGTACATACAAAGACGGCACGAAACGCTTCCACAAGGACGGTCAGGGCATTTCGTCCTTCTTCGGACAGGGCGCCTTCGCCTCCCACGTGGTCGTGGACGCCCGCAACGCCGTTAAGGTGGACGTGGACGACGAAAACCTCGCCTACCTCTGCTCCCTGGGCTGCGGCGTGCAGACGGGCGCCGGTTCCGTCCTCAACTACTGCAAGCCCGAACCCGGCTCCTCTCTGGTGGTCTTCGGCTGCGGCGGCGTAGGCATGGCCGCCATCATGGCCGCGAAAATCGCCGGCTGCTCCACCATCATCGGCGTGGACGTGGTCCCCTCCCGCCTTAATCTGGCCATGGAATTGGGCGCCACTCACGTGGTCAACGGCAAGGAAGTGGATGCCGTGGAGGAAATCGTTAAAATTACAAATGGCGGCGCCAACTTCAGCATCGAGTGCTCCGGCATCCCGGCGCTGACGCTGCAGGCCCTCTCCTGCCTGCGCAGAAACGGCACCTGCGTCGTCGCCAGCGTCACGGGCGACGCCGTGGTGGGCATTCCCATCGAGCCGCTGCTCATGAACAAGTCCGTTACCCTCGCCGGACTCACGGAAGGCGGCGCCAACCCGCAGGTCTTTATCCCGAAGCTCGTCCAGTTCTACAAGGAAGGCAAACTGCCTGTTGACAAGCTCGTGAAGTTCTACGACTTTAAGGACATCGAGCAGGCCTTCCAGGACTCCCACGCTGGCGTCACAATCAAGCCGATTCTCCGGTTCTAACCCCGTTCCGTTATCACAGCGAAGCATAGACGAAAGCCGCGCGGCTCACTGCCGCGCGGCTTTTTATGCCCGATGTTCTGTTGTACCGCGTTCAACGGGAAGCAAGTCGCGCCCTGCGTTTTAATCGTTCGTTCAATCATGGTAATCGCCGTTTTTGCCCGTTGACGCGCGCCCTAACGGGAGCATAACGGCAAAACCCGCACAAAGCGGGGCGCAAACACCTGCGGCGCGTTCCGTCACGGAGCGCTGCCCCCTAAAGGGACAGCAACGCCCGTCCCGTGCAGAAACTACGCCCTCCCCTAAAGGGGACACGGGGCGCTACGCCCGCTCCTATCGTTACGCACAGCGGCAACACCGCTCCCCGGCGTGACGCATAGCAGCACCCGCCCTCCCGTTGCGTCCTCACCACGGACAAGTGCGCGTCACAGGCAACTATCAATACACAAAAAAGCGGCCGAATAACTCGGCCGCTTTTTGTTTGGACAAAATGCTTAGATGTGGAGAGCCGCCTGGAAGGCGCCGTTGACCGCGGCGGTGATGTTGCCGCCAATCTGCTTGCAGTCGCCCACGATGCGCACTTCCGTCTCAGGAGCGGTGTGGCGGAAGGATTCCACCAGATCCTTGTTAATCTTGATGCCCATGGCCAAAAGGACGGTGTCGCACTCGATTTCCTTCAGGCTGCCGTCGGCGCACTTGACGACGACGCCCTTATCCGTCACTTCGTGGAGAGACGTCTCATACTGGACCTGGATGCCGCACTCGTCAAGGACGCGGCTCATGGCGTTGAACATCTCATAACCGGTCGCCTTCTTCATGTCGATGATGGCGGCGATTTCCTTGCCTTCCATATAGAAGTCGTGCGCCGCTTCCATGCCGATTTCGCCGGCGCCGATGACGACAATCTTGTTGCCCACCTTGTGGCGCAGCGTCGTCTCCGCTTCAGCGGCCCACATGACCTTCTTGCTGTCGATGCCGGGTATGCTCTTCGGGACAATCGGCTCGGCGCCCAGGGCGACGATGACCGCGTCGTAGCCTTCCAGCTCGATCATTTCCTTTGTGGCTTCCGTGTTGAGGAGAATCTTTGCCTTCTCAGCTTTAACGGCCTTCTGAGCCTGCACGTTGAGCCACTTGAGGTAGTCTTGCATATCGACCTTAAGCGGAGGTGCCGCCGCAGCGTTGATGGCGCCGCCAACGCGGTCGGACTTCTCATAAACGGTGACGTCGTGGCCCCGCTCGATGAGGGTGTGCATAGCCGTAAGGCCAGCCGGACCGGCGCCGATAACGGCGACCTTTTTCTTCTCCCGGGCCACAGGGACCTGACCGTCACGCAGGTAGTGGGTCATGCCGGAGATGGGGTTCACGGCGCAGTTGATGACCTTGGGCATGCCAAGACGCGTGGCGCAGGCGTTGCAGCGCAGGCAGGGACGGATGTCCTCCGGACGGTTCTGGGCAGCCTTCTTGGGCATATCCGGGTCGGCCATGAGCGGACGGCACATGGCAACGAAGTCGCACCAGCCCTTGGAAAGGTACTCTTCCGCCAGATCCGGGTTCATGATGGAGCCGACGGCGGTGAGGGTGATGTCGCCCTGGAAGTAGTCCTTCACCTTCTGGCACCAGTGGACGTTGTAGCCCCGGGCCATGGTGTAGTCCTGCAGCCAGTAGCGCAGGTAGGCAAAGAGGCCTTCAGAGTGGAGGCCGGCGGACACGTTGAACATATCAACGCCGTGGTCCTTGAGAATCTTCATGAGCTTGAGGGTTTCCTCAAAGCGCATACCGTCGGCGATGATTTCGTCGGCGGAGATGCGGAAGTCAATGACGAAGTCCTCGCCGCACAGTTCGCGGACTTTTTCCACCACTTCGATGGCGAAGCGGGCGCGGTTTTCCAGAGAGCCGCCGTATTTGTCCGTTCTCTTGTTGTAGTGCGGAGAGGTGAACTGGGAGATGAGGTTGCCGTGGCCGCCGTGGAGCAGGGCGATGTCCATGCCCGACTTCTTCATGCGCTTACAGGCCATGGCATACTTCATGACGGTCTCGTCAATCTTCTTCTGGTCCATCTCGATGGGTATGTAGGGCTCGCGGCCTTCCTGGGCGGCCCGCATCTTCTCACTGTCACCCGGGATGGGGCTGGAGGAGAAGGGCAGGTGGCCTACGGCTTCGAATGTGGTGTCCTTACCGTTGTGGTTGACTTCCAGCGAGGCGTGGCAGTCGTACTCCTTGGCCATCTCCGTGTACCAGGAAAGGGGCAGGACGCAGCGGTCGTGGTTGAGGTCAAGCTGGCATTCCTCGTCCTTACACTCGGTGATGTCAATGGAGGAGTTGCCAACGTAGAGGATGGACGCGCCGCCACGGGCAAACATCCTGAACCAGTCAACGAACTGGTGCGTTACCAAACCCTCCGGGCTTGCAAGGTTCGGTGAAGGGGGCGCCAAGACGATGCGGTTCTTAAACTCGACACCGCGAATGGTAATGGGCGAAAATAGATGCTTGTACTGTGATGCCATACTCTTCTATTCCTTTCACATAAAATTTACACACTAACAGGGACACCGCGCCGCCTAAAAGGCGGCATTAGCGCATAAATCGCCTTCCGGCCAAGCAGAGCTTGACCGCGTCGTTTTTCCAAAACATTATAGCATACTCCTGTGGGAACGCAACAAGCCCCTGTAAACAAGTTGCGGGATATTTATGCAGGATATTCATAAGTTCATGCTAATTTTAAAGCAAAATGCCGCATAAACTAGCGTTTACGCGGCATTGCTTCACATTATTTTCCCTTAAGGGTCTTAGGCGCTTTTCAGTTCTTTCTTCGGGAAGATAAGGTTTAACACGAGGTAGCTGACGGCAGCCACGACGACGGCGGCGTACGTCTCGGAAATGGAATTGCTGATGGGGAAGCTGCCTGTGGCGACCTTGACGGCCACCCAGCCGACGGCGGCCACAGCCGTGAACACCATGCTCCAGCAGGCGGCCTTTCCGGAAGAGCGCTTCCAGTAGATGCCGTAGAGCACGATGATAAACAGGGCGCCGCGGAGGGAGTAGGCGGAGTAGACGATGTCGAGCACCGCGGTGGAGTTAACCAGCAGAATCGCAAGGACGCAGCAGACGACGCCGGAGAGGGCCGTCGTCAGGCGGCTCACAAAGAGGACTTCCTTATCCGAAGCTTCCGGCTTGAAGACACGCTGGTAGAGGTCCTTCGTAATCATCGTACCCGAAGCGAGGATAATGGGAGACGCCGTGGAGAGAATCGCCGCTAAGATGGAGGCGAGGATAATGCCGCCTGCCACGGGGTTGAGGTTCATCATAAGGGCGTACAGGGCGTTTTTGCCGTTTGTCACCAGGTCGCCGTTAACGTCAAGCAGCGTGCCGTTGTGGGACATGACGCGGGCGATGATACCCAGAAGCGCCGTGAAGATACCGAAGGGAGCCACAACGAAGGCCGTGAGAATGGAGGCCTTTTTTGCCGTGTGCTCGTCCTTGGCGCCGAGAACCGGCTGGATGCCGGCCTGGGCCGTGCAGGCGCCGAGCACCGAGGCGATAATCCAGGAGGAGACCTTCGGCATGCCGATGGTGAACATATTGAAAAAGCCCGTTCTCTGACCGGCTGCGGCCATTTCCGCTTCAACGGCGGCAACACCGGTCTTCAGTTCGGAGACGCCTCCCACCTTGAAGAGCGCGAGAACAATAGCCAGAATGGCGCCGAAGTACATAAACATCATATGGAGCGTACTCGTGGAAGCCACGGACTTCATGCCGCCGGCGAGGGTGTAAATAATAAAAACGGCAGCGAAGACGACGCATGTAACGGCATAGTCAAAACCCATGAGGGACTCGCCCAGCTTACCGGCGGCAATCATCTGGGAAATACCCACGGCCAGCATGACGATGGTCAAAAGCACGCTAGACACAATGCGGGCGTTTTTGCCGAAGAACTTCTCGATGATGGCCGGCACCGTGCCGACGCCGAGGCTGCGATACATCTTTGCAAACAGCAGCGCAAGCACCATGACGCCGATACCGTTTGCCAGCGTGTACCATGCGCCGGAGAGACCGAAGTTAAAGCCGTATTCGGAAACACCGGTGGTGGCCGTTCCGCCTAGCCACTCCGAAGCAGAGGCGAACACGATGGCCATAATGCCCATCCCCGCCCCGTGGAAAGCGTCCGAGCCTTTAGTCTTTTTCCCCGCCAGTACGCCAATGGCGACCGTGACGGCGAAGTAGAGCAGCACGATTATCAATGGGATTAGTGATTGGTCTGACATGAATACGTCTCCTTAGAACACATATTTTCTCGTTTGACCGGTCCCGGAAAGTTAAGTACGTAATCCGTCTGTTAAAGCGCCGTCTCCGGCGCTTTAATGCGTCTATACGCTTAATAATACCAAACTGGAGTTTCGGTTTATTCCGGCGGCGAGGGACAGCGTGTCTTCCCGCGCTTATGATGGGAACAGTACGTTTAACTATCCTCCTTCTTCTCCCCAAGGCGGTTGGTTTGAAATTCCAAGGGCGATAGCCACGCGCCGTGCCAGACATATCGTCCGCCAGTTTCCTGCCCGGTCATAACTTTCTTAATTATACTGATTGGGATGCAAAAATTCAATTCATTTCACGGAAAAACAAGCCGTCTCGTCATTTCGTATACATGTATACATAAAACAGGAATTTCATGCCCTTCTCTCAGCATTTTGCCGAATACGGCGGGTTTTACCCATCCGGATAAGCCTTTGGCACAGGTGATCAGCCTTATCACAGCTATGCAACACTAAATAATGATAATATAACTGTTACAGCTAAGCATAAAGCCATAAATTTACTTGCTTTTACTCTTATTTTACTCATGTGTTCACCTCAATTCTAGTTAAGCACACCCTGTAAACAGGGTG
>DUPW01000001.1 GCA_012838125.1 Papillibacter sp. | reverse complement strand
TACTGGTTCGGTTCACCGTTCGGGGTGTTTTTTGCGCGATGAAAACGAGATATAACACTGCTGTCGCCTCGGACCAATCCGTTCAGGGTGATTTTCGATTGCCTGCGAATAAGTTCAGCCCAATATCATGCTCCGGTTAAAACACCAGTGGTGTACTATATGCGGCGGCGTGTATGGCTTCGCCCAAAAGTGCATTTTGTGCGTGAAAAGTGGCGTGAAAAGCCAAAACCCGTGCAATTTACCGGTGTTCGGTTCGGGGCGCCTTGTTGTGCCTAGACGGCGCTTAAAACCTCGCCGATTTTGCCGTTTATGTGCAGGGCGGCGCGGGAGTCTAAGTGGGTTGCGCCCTTGTTGATGAGCACGAGTTTAGAGCCGCCGTAATAGTCCACAAGCCCCGCTGCGGGGTAGACAACGAGGGATGTGCCGCCGACTATGAGCACATCGGCCTTTGAAATGTACTTGACGGACTCCTGAATCACGGAGCTGTCCAGCCCCTCCTCGTAGAGCACCACGTCCGGACGGATGATGCCGCCGCAGTTGCAGCGGGGCACGCCCTCGGACGCAGTTACCGCCTCGATACCGGAGGGCTTTTTGCAGTTCATGCAGTAGTTTCGGAGCGTGGAGCCGTGCAGCTCAAGAACTTTCTCGCTGCCGGCCCGTTGGTGGAGCCCGTCAATATTCTGGGTGATGACGGCTTTGAGCTTCCCCTGCCGCTCCCACTCCGCAAGGCGGCGGTGGGCCGCGTTGGGCTGGGCATCCAGCGCAACCATCTTATCCCGGTAGAAGCGGTAGAACTCCTCGGGCTGTTTCATGAAAAAGGTATGGCTGAGGATGGTCTCGGGCGGATAGGCGTATTTCTGGCTGTAAAGTCCGTCCGTACTGCGGAAATCGGGGATTCCGCTCTCCGTGGAGACACCGGCTCCGCCGAAGAAGACGATATTTTCGCTTTCTTCTATCCATTGCCGGAGGGTACTTATCGCGTCGTCCATAATTCCACCTTCCGTTTCATATTTTTACGGCTACTGCGCCGCCGTATTTTCCTTCAAAATCACGTCATGGGCGCCTCCTTCCACGATGGACGTGGCGGAGACGAGGGTGAGCTTGGCCTTTTTCTGCAGCTCGGGGATGGACAGAGCGCCACAGTTGCACATGGTGGAGCGGATTTTCGAGAGGGTGATGGCGAGATTGTCCTTAAGGCTGCCGGCGTAGGGCACGTAGGAGTCCACGCCCTCTTCAAAGGAGAGCTTTGCGTCGCCCCCTAAGTCGTAGCGCTGCCAGTTGCGGGCCCGGGCGGAGCCTTCGCCCCAGTATTCCTTCATGTAGCTGCCGCCGATGTTGACTTTGTTCGTGGGGCTTTCGTCGAAACGGGCAAAGTACCGGCCCAGCATGAGGAAATCCGCGCCCATGGCCAGGGCCAGAGTGCAGTGGTAGTCGTGGACAATGCCGCCGTCAGAGCAGATGGGGATGTACAGACCCGTCTTCTCAAAATAGGCGTTGCGGGCGTTTGCCACATCGATAACCGCCGTGGCTTGACCGCGGCCGATGCCCTTCTGCTCACGGGTAATGCAGATTGAGCCGCCGCCGATGCCCACCTTCACGAAGTCAGCGCCGCAGTCTGCCAGAAAGCGGAAGCCCTCGGCGTCCACCACGTTGCCGGCGCCGACTTTCACGCTGTCCCCGTAATTTTCCCGCACCCATTCCAGTGTACGCTTCTGCCACTCGGTAAATCCCTCTGAGGAGTCGATGCACAGCACATCCGCCCCGGCTTCAATGAGGGCGGGGATGCGCTCCTTGTAGTCCCGGGTATTGATACCGGCGCCCACCACGTACCGCTTGAGCTTATCGTGCAGCTCAAGGGGGTTTTCCTTGTGGGAGTCGTAGTCCTTGCGGAAGACGAGGTGGACAAGATGCCCCCGCTTGTCCACAATGGGCAGGGTGTTGAGCTTGTTGGCCCAGATAATGTCGTTAGCTTCTTTCAGCGTCGTCCCCACGGGGGCGGTGACGAGTTTTTCAATGGGGGTCATGAAGGTGTGAACCGGCTCATCCCCCGTCATACGGCTGATGCGGTAGTCCCGGCTTGTGACGATACCGAGAAGGCGGCCTGTGGCCGTGCCGTCCTCCGTGACGGCGACGGTGGAGTGGCCGGTGCGCTGCTTGAGGGCGAGGATATCCCGCAGGGTGTCCGTGGGACGGATGTTGGAGTCGCTCACTACAAAGCCCGCCTTGTAGGCCTTCGCGCGGGCCACCATGGCCGCCTGGCTTTCAATGGACTGGGAGCAGTAGATAAAGGACACACCGCCTTGACGCGCCAAGGCCACGGCCATGCGGTCGTCCGAGACGGACTGCATGATGGCGGACGTAATGGGGATATTCATCGTCAGCGCCGGCTCTTCGCCGCGGCGATAGCGGACGAGAGGTGTCCGGAGGCTGACGTTTTCGGGAATACAGTCAATGCTGGAATACGCTGGAACGAGCAGGTATTCGCTAAACGTGCGGGACGGTTCTTCAAAGAAATAGGCCATATCGTCATTCCTCCGATGTAGTGATGTAGTATTACTGTATTTTGCCTATTATAGCACCTAATATAGCATCGTCAAGGGATTATTTCCACCGCGGCGGCATTTTTCGCCGTCAAAAGGTCGAAAATCCTGCTTGAGGGCGCGGCGTGATTTTAAGGGGCGACAGGGAGGGGTGAGGAAAGAAAATCCATTGGAATTTCAGGCGGGAAGCCGCCTCGGGCGCTTGTTAGCGGAGCGGAAGTGGTATATAATCTCTTAAGATGAAAAGAATAGACAGGCTTTTTAAGCCGCAGGGAGGAGAGTATGGCATGAAGTCGATAACCGTTGTGAAAACCGGCAGCCTGAAGGACCCCGATCCGCAAAAGCGCGGGCAAATTCAGGTTCTGGATATCCCCATGCAGCCCTTAGGGGATGAAGACGTGCGCATTAAGGTGGCCTACTGCGCGATATGCGGGTCAGACCCCCATCTCGTGGAGAACATTTTCGGGTGGGAGCCGCCCTTCGGCATGGGCCACGAAGTCTCCGGCATCGTGGTGGAGCTGGGACCCAAGGCCACGAAGAAAGGGCTTAAGGTGGGCGACCGCGTGGCGGGGAACTTCCTGAAGTTTTGCGGCACCTGCTACTACTGCCAGAACGGGCAGCAGCAGTTTTGCGAGCACGCCGATGAGAGCAACAACCCCGGCATGAGCGAGTACCTCGTATGGCACGAATCGCAGGTGTACAAGATGCCGGATAATGTGAGCCTCAAGGAGGCCTGCCTGTTAGAGCCCGTCTCCGTCATCGTGCGCCTGATGGACAAAGCAAACATCAAGTTTGGTGAGCGCGTTTTAATCTGCGGCGGCGGCCCCATCGGGCTTCTGGCCCTTCAGGCGGCGCACATAAACGGCGCGGCGAAGCTCACCCTCGTTGAGCCCATTGAGGAGCGGCGCCAGCTGGCCCTGTCCTACGGGGCGGAGCAGGTCATCGACCCGACTATCCAAAGTGTTCGGGACGTGGCCATGGAGCTTACAGACGGGCGCGGATACGACGTGGTCATCGACTGCTCCGGCTCGGTGAAGGCTGTGTACGACCTGCCCTTTATCACGGCCAAGGGCGGAAAGCTCCTCTACGCGGCCATGTACCCCAACGACTACGAGATGCCCTTAAACCTGTATAAGTTCTGCTACGCCAACGAGCTGACCATTACGGGCATCTACGTCTCCCCCTACGCCTTTCCCCGTGCCTTTGAGATGTTCCCGAAGTTTCAGCTTGACGCTTTCACAAGCGCCGTCTTCCCCATCGACGAGGCGGAGGAAGCGTTTCGGGCGCACCTGTCCGGCAAGCACATAAAAGTGCTCATCCAGTGCAATCAAATAGACGACTAAGGAGGCGGCATCTTCATGCAGATAGAGCTAAAGACGGACGAAAAAACCATCGATTTTCTGGAAGCCAAGGCGTATAAAATCCGCAAGGATTTGCTTAATTTTATCTACCGCATCGGAATGGGGCACCTCGGCGGCGAACTTTCCATGGTGGATGTGGCCGTGGCCCTCTATTACCGGTATCTCAACTACGACGTAAAGGACGCCTGCAACCCCGACAGGGACCGCTTCGTCCTGAGCAAGGGACACTGCAGCGAAACCCTCTACACCATCTTCTCCGACTTAGGTGCCTACACCATGGACTACATGGTGGAACACTTTGAGACCCTCAATACCGCTAAGTTCGGCATGCACTGCAACCGCAAGTACTGCGAGCAGATTGAAGCATCCACCGGCTCCCTCGGGCACGGCCTGTCCCTTGCCTTGGGGATGGCGCTGGCGGCCCGCAAGCAGAAGGCGCCCTGGCGCACCATCGTCATGACGGGTGACGGCGAGCTGGAGGAGGGCTCCAACTGGGAGGCTATCATGGCCGCCGGCCATTTCCAGCTGAGCAATCTCGTTCTCATTGTGGACAAGAACGGTCTGCAGATGACGGGGCCCACGAAGGACGTTATGAACATCGACCCGCTGGACGATAAGCTTCGCGCTTTCGGCTGGGACGTGGTGAGCATCGACGGGCACAATATGGCCGAAGTCTGCGCCGCCTTCGACTCCCTGCCCCCCAGCGAGCCTGTGGAAAAACGCCGCCCCATCGCCATCATCGCCAACACGGTAAAGGGCAAGGGCGTGGACTTCATGGAAGGCAACGTCAAGTGGCACGGCGGCGGCATCGCTCTGGAGCAGCTGGAGCAGGCGCTGGCTTCCCTTGAAAGGTACAGAAAGGAGACATGGTAATGGGCACGGTACGCACAACCTTTGACTTTGACCAGATGCTCTCGAACGCCCGGGAGGCTTACGGCGAAGAGCTGATGAGCATGGCCGACGAGGGGCTGGATTTCATCTTCACCTACACGGACAACGTGGCCCCCTCCTCCAGTGCGGGCAAGTTTGTGGCAAAATACCCGGAGCGGTGCTTTAACTTCGGCATCGCCGAGCCGAATCAGGTGGCGGCTTCTGCGGGCATGGCGCTGGCGGGTGAAGTGGTCTACGCCCAGGTGTTCGGCCCCTTCCTCTCCCTGCGCTCGGCGGACCAGATTCACACAGACATCGCTTACAACGACGTGAACGTCCGCCTCATTGGCACCCACGCCGGCGTCACAGCGGCAGGCGGCCCCACCCACAACTGCATCGCGGACCTCGCCCTCTACCGGGCCATCCCGAACCTCACCGTCGTTGTTCCCGCAGATGCTGGCCAGTGCCGCAAGGTCATCCGCCAATCGCTTTATTTCCAGGGGCCCATGGTCATCCGCATCGACCGCGGCGGCTCTCCCACCGTCTACGCCGACAGCGACTACGACTTCGAGATTGGCAAGGCCATCGAGACGCTGGACGGGGACGACTGCGCCATTATCTCCGCCGGTTCCTCCGTCTACTGGTCCCTCATGGGCGCAAAGCTCCTGCGGGAGAAATACGGCATCCGTGCCCGGGTCATTGATATGCACACCATCAAGCCCATGGATACGGAGATGCTCCTCAAATGCGCCCGGGAGACGGGCAACATCTTCACCGTTGAAGAGCATTCGATAAACGGCGGTCTGGGCGGCGCCGTGGCGGAATTCCTTCTTGAAGCGGGCTTTAGCGGCCGCTTTAAGCGCATCGGCCTGCCGGACGAGTTTGCCGTTCTCGGCGACCCGGATGAGGTGTACAAGTACTACGGCATGGACCCCGCCGGCATTGCCGAAACCATCAGCGCGGCTCTCAAGGCGCCGCGGCTTCTGTAAAGGGAGGGTGCAGCTATGACACCGATTGAGAAGATTTCCTCCTTTTCCATGGATTACTTTAGCCTCAAGGGCAAGGTGGCCATCGTCACAGGCGCAAACCAGGGCCTGGGCATGGGCTACGCCGTGGCCTTCGCCAAGGCGGGGGCGGACCTGTTTATCCCCCACTATACGGAGGATGTGG
>DUPW01000028.1 GCA_012838125.1 Papillibacter sp. | reverse complement strand
GGGGGTTTTTTGATTTAAGCGCCGGAACAGGCGAGCCGGCTTTTTTAGCCGCCCTGCTCCTCCCCGCTGATGTGAGCCGCCGCCTGACGCGCCCAGACAAGGGCGCGGGAGTGGCTGTTGCCGTTTAGGAGCAGCGGGTAGTCCACGCCATAGAGGCCGCCCGCCACGTTGCCCACGGCGTAAAGGCCCGGAATGGGGTTGTGATTTTTGTCCAGAACCCGCATGTCGATGTCCGTGAGCACGCCGCCGAAAACGTTCAGGATTGCAGGCCCGAATTTCAGCGCGTAATACGGAGGCTTTTCGATGCTGGTGAGCAGTTCGCTGCGCTTGCCGTAGTCGAGGTCCACGCCCTGCTTAACAAGCTCGTTATAGCGCTTTACCGTCTCAACGAAGGTGTCTACAGGGACCTCCATCTTTTCCGCCAGCTCCTCGAGGGTGTCCGCCACGTGGCAGGCGCCCTTCTTTATGTAGGCGTCGATGGCTTCACGCACGCCGTTGTTTTCATCCCAGGGCTGGCCGTATTCCGTAATAAGCGGCTGCGTAAACTGTCCGCCTGCAAGGTGCACCCGCTCCCCCACTTCCTCGAACCACTTGCTGTCGAAGACGGAGAAGGCCCAGTCGCCGTCGCCCCATTGGGGCTGCATGAGAATACGAATGGCCTTTGCCTGAGACCAGGTGTCCTCATTCATAAAGCGCTTGCCGAGGCGGTTGACGTGCAGGAAGAAAAAGCTATACATGGCATAAGAAATCAGGTGCAGGGACACGGCCCAGGAGGGGTCTTCCATGGCGGCACCTAACCAAAATGCCATCTTGTGGCCGTCTCCGGTGTTGAGGCCCGCGGGGAAATAGCCGTTCTTTTTCGGCCTGAGGCCGATGGGACAGTATTTGGCCAGCATTTCAGGGTCGCCGCCGATATCGCCCGTAGCGAGAACGACGGCCTTTTTGCCCTTAAAGCGGATGTATTTTCCGTCCTCGCTTTTGGCGATAAAGCTCGTCACCCGCCCATCTTTCATTTCAAGCTGTTCTGCCTTTGTGTTGCGGATGATTTGGTTGCCGCCGTTTAAGATGACCTCCTGCAGAATTTCGCAGAAGAGGAACGCCCCGTACGTCTTGTACCTGCTGCCCTTCTTCTTTTGGAAATAGTGCGTGGCGGGGTATTCGGTAAACTGCGTGCCTTTATAGTACCCGCCGTAGAGCTTCAGTTCCACTTCGTCGCCGCCCAGCCCCAGAAGCCACAGGACGGCTTCCTCGCTCTTGTTGATGTATAGCCACAAGAGATCCTCATTCACACGGCTGCCGGAGGTGTGCATCCACCGGCGGGCAAATTCCTGCTTGTCGATTTTGATGCCCAGCTCCCGCATGACGGGAGAGTCGAGGCAGGCGATATGCGCTCCATGGGCCACGAGGCTCTTATGCTTGTCCACAACGATGACGCTCATGCCAAGCTCAGTGCAGCGCGCTCCCGCGGCAAGGCCGGCGATGCCGCCGCCGATGACGACGACGTCCGCCTCCATCTCCTCGGCAATCTGCTCCTCGGAAATCGGCGCCGGCGGGATTTCCCAATCATAGCGGACTTTCGATTTGACGTTTTCAGGGTCGTTAACCGCGCCCTTGAAAAGGGCTCTGTCTACGGGTTCGCGCGGGCCTGTTTCCAAGATCTTGTTATCAGTATCCACAGCAAAACAACTCCCTGCTTGTATTATTATGGATATCGTAACAGGAAATGGCTCGATTGGCAATCATCCCGCCGGTACTATATTCCGGTGGGTGTTTGATATTGCGGCCTTAAATCTTCGTCACACTTGTGGTGCGTAACATAAAGTTAAAACAGGCGGCTTTGCGGGGAGACCGTACCCGTCCCTCACGCTTCGCGGTTTAGGACCCGGTAGACAAAGTCCATGTCCAGACCGTCCCGCACGGCGTCGGCGAGAATATCGTACTGCCGCTCTTTGTAGGCCCGGGGATCCGTCGTCTCCAGCGCCTCAAAGGCAATCCCCTTTTTGTGGCACAGGGCCTTCAAAATCGCTTCGCAAACCCCCGGCGCGTCAAAAATCCCGTGGATATAACTGCCGTATACGTTGCCTGCGGACATCAGCGCAGGCACTTTTTCTTCGCTGCGCCCCAAATGAATCTCGTACCCTTCGTAGGCTAACCCGTTTAACCCCGCGAGGATACCGGACACTGCATGGAAAACACCCTTCCTCTGCGTCTGCACCTTCTCTCCGCAAAAAACCGTGTCCGTCTCAAAAAAGCCCATGCCGCGAATTTCCTGAAGCCCCGCCGATTCCACCTGTTCGGGGTCAGAGATATTTCGCCCCATCATCTGATACCCGCCGCAGATACCAAACACCAGCGTTCCGGAATCCGCCGCCTGCAGGACGGCCGCTTCAAGTCCGCTCTCCCGCAGCCAGACGAGGTCGGCGATGGTGCTCTTCGTCCCCGGCAGAATAATCATATCCGGACGGCCAAGCTGCCCCACATGGTCCACATACCGCAGGGACACGTTGTCCTGCCGCTCGAAGGGGGCAAAGTCCGTGAAGTTTGAGATGTAGGGCAGGCGGATAACGGCAATGTCGATGAGCCCCTTCCCGGCGTCGCGGTGGAAGCGCTCGGTGAGGCTGTCCTCATCGTCAATGTCCACATGGATATAGGGCACAACACCGGCCACGGGCACACCGCAGATGTCCTCAAGGGTTTTCAGCCCCGGCTCCAGAATGGACCGGTCGCCCCGGAATTTGTTGACGACGGTTCCTTTGATGCGCGCCCGCTCGTCTGCATCGAGGAGGGCAATGGTGCCGTAAAGCTGGGCGAAGACGCCGCCCCGGTCAATATCCCCCACCAGCAGCACCGGCGCGTCCACGAGCCTCGCCAGTCCCATGTTCACGAAATCGTCCCGCTTGAGGTTAATCTCCGCAGGGCTGCCCGCCCCCTCAATGACGATGATGTCGTACTCCCGGGCAAGGCTGTTGTACGCGTCCATGACGACGGGGAGAAAACCCATCTTTTTCTCGTAGTATTCCGATGCGGTCATGTTTCCCTCTACCCGGCCGCTTACGATGACCTGACTGCCCATGTCCGTGGTGGGCTTTAGGAGGATGGGGTTCATACGTACATCCGGCGCGATACCGGCGGCCTCCGCCTGCACCACCTGCGCCCGCCCCATTTCGCCCCCCGTCTCCGTAATAAAGGAGTTGAGGGCCATGTTCTGGCTCTTAAAGGGGGCTACACGGTAGCCGTCCTGCCGGAATATGCGGCAGAGCGCCGCAACAAGCAAGCTCTTTCCAGCGTTGGACATCGTTCCCTGAATCATAATGCTCTTTGCCATCGTCTGTTCCTTTCCGCTCAAGGCGTTTATCTTATTTGAATTGGTATTCAATCATTATTAGGCCCTCTCTTGAGGCACACATCGTGACTTTGCGTTATCCGCGGCGGCGGCTTTCTAATGCAGGCTTCGCAAACGGCGCGGTGGCGTAATCTGCGGCGGTGGTTTTCCTGCTCTGGGCATCGAAAACACGCGGCGAGCGGGCTTTTCCCTGCGTTTTCCGCAACTCATTGAGCGCACTTCACCATTGCCCGATATTTCCCGACAAAGCCATCTGTTACATTTTGAATCCTCATTCAACGTCTATTCCATCCGCTGTTTTATGCGCTCCCGCCGAGCAAGACTTCACGGCGTTATCCGACGCGGCGCTTCTCTGAAGAAGGCATCGCAAACGCCAGCGGTGATGTCACCTGCGGCGGCGTTTTTCCCTGATGCAGGCTTCGTAAAAGCCCGCGGCGAAGGCGGGATTGGAATAAAAGTGAAAGTGGGGGTAACCGGCGTAAAGGTGCTCCGTTCCGAAGGCGCAGTCCCAGCTTGCACCGTAGTTGTTTGTTGCGGTAAAGGTATCGCCGGAGTTTTCGCTGTCCCACTGGTGAAACTCGTGGGCGGCGATATCCTCCCCCGCCCGGCAGAGCATGGTGTCCTCCTTCGCACGAAGGCGAATGTACCCGAATCGAACAAGGTGCTCTGTGTCCTCGCTTCGCCCCGGCAAAAACCCCACCATTGGGAAGCTGCCAATGGCTTCGGTGAGGTACATAAACCCGCCGCACTCGGCAATGCAGGGCAGTTTCCGCTCCAGCGCATCGCGAATAGACCGGCGCATTGACGCATTTTCGCTAAGCGCCTTCCCATACAGCTCCGGATATCCCCCGCCCAGATAGAGCCCCTGGATGTCCGGCGGGAGGGCAGGGTCACTAAGGGGGCTAAAGGGAACGAGCTGTGCCCCCATTTCCGCAAGGGCCTCTAAACTGTCCTCATAGTAGAAGCAAAAAGCCCGGTCCCTTGCCACGGCGATGCGCACCGGCTCGGTGTAACGCGGCAGGGTCACCGGCTGGCACTGCACGGGCGGCGCACTTTTTGCCAGCTCAATGAGCCCATCAAGGTCAACTGTCTGCTCCGCCTGCTCGGCTAAAACGCCCAGCTTCTTCCGCAGGTTATTCACTTCCTCCGCCGTCACGAGTCCCAGGTGGCGGCTCTCCAGCGCACACTCCGGCAGAGTGGGCAGGTACCCCATGGGGCGGACGCGCCCGCCGAAGCGCTTTATGATTTCCTCCGCCAAAAGCGGGTATGACGCGGCGGCGCAGCCGTTTAAGACGACACCGCAGATACCACTGTCCGGCTGAAAGGTCAAAAACCCGTGAATCGTTGCTAGAACGGACAGCGCCGCCCCCTTTGCGTCCACAACTAGGACGGCGGGGCTTTCCGTCACCTGCGCTACGTCGTAGGTGCTGGCGAATGTGGAGGAGAAGCTCAGCCCGTCATAAAAGCCCATGACCCCCTCGATAACGCTCAATGCACAGCCTTCGGCGTTTTTCGCAAGGAGGTATTTCAGCGTATTTTCCTCGAAAAAGAATCGGTCCAGATTTGAGCTTTTCGCTCCGATAATCCGGCTGTGGAACATGGGGTCGATGTAATCCGGCCCGCATTTAAACGCCGCGACTTTCATCCCGCGGTTGACGAGGGCCTGCAGCAGTGCGCAGGTGACGGTAGTTTTGCCGCACCCGCTGTGGGTGCCGCCTAGAACAAGGCGTGGGACGCTGTATTCCATAGCCGCTCCTTTCCCAATCGGTCGCCAAACCTCCCCCTTCAGATTGCGTGTCTTTCCGCAGGGAGGGCGGCTACCGCTTAATACGACAAACGGCTGCAGGCAGCCTGAGACTGCCGCAGCCGAATTCCTGCAACAAAAGGGCGCTTATGCCCCTTTACCGAGAGACATAAGCGGAGCATTTAAGCAGGTCTCCTGACTTGCGCATCGTCAGTCGCCCCACGGCCTTATCGGGAAAAACCCCAATGGCCGGCTTTCGCCGTGTGCGGCGCCTCCGCGCTTACAGTGGCGGTACCGTATCGGACTTGCACCGATTTCCCTATTATCCCCCAAAAACCGATGGCTTCAAGGGGCACTTAAATGCACAGTTTATTTGCCTGTAGTTTACTCCAGTCGGGCCGCCCTGTCAACATTTCCAACAGGGTCGGACTGTCCACCGGCAGACGCCCCCGGTCACAGGGCGACGGCGTATAGCACGCCGTAGAACATCATGGCCATGCGAATATGGCCGCTTGAGATGGGATAAATTTCGAAATTGTCTGCATACCGGACGGCGTCATAAAATCGTTTTATATCGGTCACCTCCAGGTCTCTCATGTCGATTCGGACGGCGGCGGCGCCGTCCCCGAATTCGTTGACTTCACATTGAATCTTTGCATCGGGATTCACCTCCAAAACAATTTCAGAAATTCCTGCGCAGGCCGCCTGAAATTCGTAAAACCGCTTCGGGTTTACGAAAAAGGCCCGAGGCTTATTCAGCTCTTCCCTCAGCATCTCAAGAAGGGGGTCCAGCTCCTTAAATTCATCCTCCAGATAGATTTCTTCCATGCTTTTAAGCTCCTTTCCGTCCCGTTTCATTGCCTTCCGGCTGAAGGTGGGCAAAACAAAAGGCCGCAAAAGTCCCAACGGGTCTTTTGCGGCTTTCCTTCGCCCCCACTCTATATACAAAAATTCGGTCAAAAATGGTCACTTTTGGCGGAAATTTTCTTGTAGAATTTTGCGCCATGATTTTGTGCAGTTTCACCGCACTTTCATCCTCTAAAGCGTCACAGACTGCATCTGCTTGCTTCCCCGCCCCGCCCGTGGTAGAATCTGGGGTGGCAGCGTTTGCCAGAAAACGGGTAAAGCGGGGGTGCGTTATGAAGAAAAGTAAAACCGGCCCGATTGTGCTCGGATTTGTCGTCGGTACGGCGGTTTACGCCGTTGCCCTCGTCGTCTCGCTCACCGTTGCACAAGCTATCAGCCACGCCCTCAACCTCGGCGACCTGTTCTTCATCCGGGACGGCGCTGTGGCGGCGGCCCTTGCTGCGGTGTGCACCAACAAGCCCGCCCTTTTCGTGTTCGGCCTTTTCTCAAAAAACGCGCCTGCGGCACGAATTGTTTTCTGCAAGTTCCTCATGGCCCTTGCAGTCGCCTCCGCCGTCTACGCCCTTGCCATCCGTGGGTTCTTTCTCCTTTTCTACCCCGCCATGAGCCTCCTGCTGTGCGCCATGGCCATGCACCGGGAAATGATTATCCGCCGCGTTGATGAATTAGACGACTGGGAGACGGCTGAAGAGTTCGATAGCCGCGCCTGATAAGGGGCATTCGCCCTTAAAACAGCGCCACAAACCGCTCAAGCCACGGGCTTGAGCT
>DUPW01000027.1 GCA_012838125.1 Papillibacter sp. | reverse complement strand
AGCAGACACGCCGATGCGAGAGCATCGGCGTGTCTGCTTTTTGCGCGAATAGGAACAAGGGCCAGGCTGCGCACATCGTGCCCAGAGGGCATTACCGTTTGCACGTGGTCCGCCTATAATATGATAAGCCGTATGCACTCTTGCCTGCGTGTACGACCGGTGGGAGGGCGCTGTAAAAAGCGCCATAATCTGCCTTAATAGTGTTTGAATCTCCGTTCAACTCTTGTCTGTTTCGATAAAAACCGTCCTAAACCGAGAAAAAGCACTCCGGAGCGATGGCGCCGGAGTGCTTTTCATTATTCTACCGGGTATATACCGCGTAACGGTTACGCCTGCGGTAAAAGCGGGGCGCATTCGCCGTGCTAGGTTTCCACACCTGACAGGGCCGACGCAGGGGCGTCCGAAGGACAGCGGTTATGCCCGCGTGAGAGCCGTCGTAGGGGTGTACGAAAAGAGAAGGGTTACGCCTGTGAGAGAGCCGGTGCGGGGGCGGGGATGCCTGTGCGCTCCCAGTGGCGGTGTTTGGCCAGCTCTGAGATAAAGTCTGTGCAGAACAGCTGCTTATCGGGGAGAGACTGGCCCGTTACGATGCCGGACTGCACCACAGGCGCACCGGAGGAGGGCGCCGGCACCACGCCGGCGCAGTCGGTGGCGTTTAAGAGATCAACGCCCTCGTCCGTGGCGCCGATGGTCTTGGCGTGGTGGAACTGTTCATTGATAAAGGAGCGGGCAGCGTAGTGGGAGATGAGGGCGGGGATATGGTCGCCGCCGGGGACGTAGACACCGTCATAGAACAGGGGGCTTGTGGTGGTAAAGTCCTTATCCGGTGTGACGGGGGCGCCTCCCTTCGTCTGAACGGGAGTCTGGGTGGCTGCCACCGTCTCATACACCACGCCCGCCGCCCCGAGAGCCGTTATCATAGCCTGCAGGGACTGGGCGCACACACCGTTTTCAATGAGAATGGCCACCTTTCGCGTTTTTGCCAGAGAGGGCTTGTTTGCCTGACTGACGGCGGGGGAGGGCGGCATTACGATGGTCTTCGCCGAGGGCGGCGCGGGGGGCTGGCAGCCCATTTTCTCCGCCATCTGGGTGGCCAAATCCACAGACACGTTGGCGAACATATCCACCACTCGCTGGCGGAGCGTCATGTCCTTCACGCTGCCGGCTTCGTAGTGGAAGGCCTCCACCACGTGCTTTTTCTCCCATGGGGAGAGGCTGTTCCAGAACATGGCCGCCTGGGAGTAGTGGTCGCTGAAGCTCTCGCTGCGGGCGCGGATGATGTGGGCGTCCACCTTTTCAGTGTAGCGGGCGTAGCCGCCGTTTTCCTGGGATGTGGGCGTGGGCGAGTTTTGCGCCAGCGAGTTGGGGAAATAGCTCACGCGCCCTGTGTGAATGGTCATGCGGTGCATGCCGTCCCGCTGGTTATTGTGGACGGGGACAACGGGGCGGTTAATGGGGATTTCCCGGAAGTTGGGGCCGCCCAG
Source organism: Papillibacter sp. (assembly GCA_012838125.1). Classification (GTDB taxonomy): domain Bacteria; phylum Bacillota; class Clostridia; order Oscillospirales; family Oscillospiraceae; genus Sporobacter. The sequence goes on along the minus strand of DUPW01000027.1, from coordinate 31,665 downwards.
CCGCGTCAGCTGCGTGTCCTCATAAGAGAACAGGCGCCCCTGAAGGAGCGGGTCGTTACTGAAGTCGATGCCCGGCACGATGTTGGCGGGGCAGAAGGCCACCTGCTCCGTCTCGGCGAAGAAGTTGTCCACGTTTTTATTGAGGGTCATCTTGCCGATGATTTTTACGGGCACAAGCTCCTCCGGCCAGAGTTTCGTGGGGTCGAGAATGTCAAAATCGAAATCGAATTCCTGCTGCTCGTCAATCATCTGCACGCCAAATTCGTATTCCGGATAGTTGCCCTGCTCGATGGCCTCCCACAGGTCCCGCCGGTGATAGTCCGGGTCCTTCCCGGAGAGCTTTTGCGCTTCATCGATGGCGAGGGAATGGACGCCCAGTATCGGCTTCCAGTGGAATTTTACGAAGCGGGCCGTGCCCTGAGCGTTAATAAAGCGGAAGGTGTTCACCCCGAAGCCCTCCATCATGCGGTAGCTTCGCGGCAGGGCCCGGTCGGACATGAGCCACATAACCATGTGGGCCGTCTCGGGGGTGTTCACCACGAAGTCCCAGAAGGTGTCGTGGGCGGCGGTGGCCTGCGGGATTTCGTTGTGGGGCTCCGGCTTGATGGAGTGAACCACGTCGGGGAACTTGATGGCGTCCTGAATGAAGAAGACGGGGATGTTGTTGCCCACCAGGTCGAAGTTACCTTCCTCCGTATAAAACTTCGTGGCAAAACCCCGCACGTCCCGAACGGTGTCCGCCGAACCGCGGGAACCTACCACGGTGGAAAACCGCACGAAGACGGGCGTTTTCTGCCCGGGGGTCTGAAGGAACCCCGCCGTTGTGTACTCCGACATGGACTCGTACAGCTCAAAGACTCCGTGGGCGCCGAAGCCCCGGGCGTGAACCACCCGCTCCGGGATGCGCTCGTGGTCAAAATGGGTGATTTTTTCCCGGAAGAGGAAGTCTTCCAGAAGGGTGGGCCCCCGGACACCGGCTCTGAGGGAATTGTCCGTATCCGTGACCTTCACGGCGTTGTTCGTTGTGAGCACACCGCCTGTATTGTCCTGACGGTAGGCGTTTAGCTGCTCGTCCTTTTTCATGCTGTTGTCGAGGCAATCTCCGGCCATAGCAAATACTCCCTTTCTTCGTTGAATTGTCCATAGTATCCCAGCCTTCAGGGCGTCTTATTCCGCCGGCGGGCAGGCAAAACACCCCGAAACGACGCCGTTTCGGGGTGTTTGAGCATAAGGAGGAAGGGAATTCTGCTTGCGTCTGGCAGGGGGGGTTATCCGTCTTCCCCGTCCGTCACACGAGGTAGGGGATCGGGTCCGTAAAAAAACTGTCATCCACTTCCGTGGGGGCGCCGTACTTGCCAATCATCACGTAGATTGGCGACTCTTTCCCGTCCATGGTGGAGGTGCCGAATCCACGGCCCACGCTGTAGAGGCGCTTGTAATTATCGAGGAAGCAGAGGGTGTCACTCCTAAAATGCACCTTGTCCCCTAAAATCTTCTCCATGTTCTGCTCCGTGATGCTGATAAAGTACATGCCCTCTTTAATCTTCACGTAGTAGGCCGGTTCGTCCGACCCGGGCAGGGCCTTGAGAATCTCTCTGAACATAGAGTTTTGCGCTTCTGCTTCTTTAGAGACCACAGTGTCTCTGGCGTATGTAATGCGGTACCAGTTGGGGGAGTGGTAGACGTGCACGGTGGCCAGCTCGTGTCCGTACGTCCACTTGATTGCGGTGCCTGTGACATCGTCCGTAAACCCGTGGCGGCGCAGGTCGGTGTGCTCCACGCCCTCCCGGCGGATGTAGCCGAAGGTGAAGTGGCTTTCAATGAGGTACGGCCAGTAGGGGTTTTCCCCAAGGGTACAGCGTAGGAACGTGACGAGGCTCTGCTCCTTATCGATGACCCAGGTGTGGTTTTCACGGGGCGTCTTCCCCTCGATGCAGAAGGTGACGAGGTACGTCCAGTCGTCTGCCTTGCGGCACTCGTACGTCTCCCTTTTCAGCTCCGCTGTGCCCTTGATGCTCCACTCCACGTGGGTCTCGTCGATGAAATGGAGGACGGCGTCCCCCGTGTCCGCGCCGGTGTCCATCACGAGGTCGAAACGCTGACCGGCCAGCTCAAAGCATTTCGGCGGGCAGTACTGGCCAATGGAGAACCCGCTGGCAATAGGCCCATACTTTTCGGCAAGGTTCATAGTGACTCCTCCTATATCATTGGTCTGTTTGTGCATTATGATACAGGAGCGGGAACCCAAAGTCAACCTGAAATTTCCAGAACCTTACAAATAACAAGCTCTGCAATAAATTTCAAAGAAAATATTGACAAGGGCATTCGCATTAGGTATATTAACTGTGTTAACACATCTAGTACAGTCAGAGCGGAAAGGAGGTACAGACCGCTGTGATTCGACTAAACTACCGTGATTCCCGCCCGATTTACGAGCAGATTAAGGACAATTTGCGCAAGCTCATCGTGTCGGGGGCGATTTCCGCCGAGGAGAAGCTACCGTCGGTGCGGGAGATGGCCACGAAGCTGGCCATCAACCCGAACACTATTCAGCGCGCCTATCGGGAGCTGGAAAACGAGGGCTATATCTACACGGTGCCGGGCAAAGGGTCCTTTGCCGCCCTGGGCAGCGACATGAGCCGGCAGCGGCAAGAGGAGCTTTTTCAGAAGCTGGAGGAGGTCGCCGTGGAGCTGATGTACATCGGCGTTGCGCCCGGGGACATTCTTGCGCATGTCGAGGCGGTTGTGCAGAAGGAGGAGAAGAAAACTGATGATTGAGACAAAGGAGCTGACAAAGCGTTTTGACGCCTTTACAGCACTTGATAAGGTGAGTCTCCATGTCAAACCGGGGAGCGTGTACGGGCTGGTTGGCCCCAACGGCGCCGGAAAGACCACCCTCATCCGCCATCTGGCGGGGGCGTTGCGCCAGACGTCAGGTGAGGTACTCATCGGCGGCGAGCCGGTATTTGAAAACAACGCCGTCAAGGAGCGCATCGCCTTTATTCCGGACGATATTTTCTATTTCATGCAGGCCAGCACCCGGGACATGATGGCCTTCTATCGGGGCATCTACCCGCGCTTTAACATGGAGCGGTATCACGCCCTGAAGGACGTGTTCAAAACTGTGGACGAAAAGCGGAATATCCGCCGCCTGTCCAAGGGGATGCAGAAGCAGTCGGCCTTCTGGCTTGCAGTATGCATGATGCCGGACGTGCTGCTTCTAGACGAACCGGTAGACGGGCTTGACCCCATCATGCGCCGGCAGGTCTGGGGCCTCATCATGGAAGACGTGGTGGAGCGCGGAACCACCGTTCTCGTCTCGTCCCACAACCTGCGGGAGCTGGAGGACGTGTGCGACTACATGGGTGTGATGGACGAAGGAAAGCTCATCTTCCAGCGGTCTGTTACGGATTTGCAGGAGAACCTTGTGAAGGTTCAGGTTGTGTTTGAGAAGGAGGATACGCAGCTGCCGGAGGGGATTGAGGTGCTGCACCGGGAAAAATCGGGCCGCATCCACACGCTGATTGTGCGCTGCTCTCCGCAGGAGGCGCAGGAGCGGCTCGGGGGCCTCTCGCCCATCCTTCTGGACACAATCCCCCTCTCACTGGAGGAGATTTTTATTTACGAGCTTGGAGGTGTTGAACGTGGCATCAAAGACATCCTTCTTTAATAGAACGATCTATAAACGCAACTTCTCGCGGTTCTGGCCCATCGCCGCGTTCTATGGGCTGATTTGGTTTGTGTCTCAGACGCTTCTCGTCCGCAGCAACATTGAAAACAGCCTCCGCTGGGATATGACCTTAAAGGAGATTAAAACGGACGTGGGGGGCACCATTCTCCGCCTCGGTTTTCAGGAAGGAGCCCTCGTATCCTTCATCTTCGGCGGTCTTGTGGCCATGGCCGTTTTCTCCTATCTTTATTCCTCTCGAAGCGCCACGGCCCTGCACGCTCTGCCCATCCGCCGGGAGGAGCATTTCATCTCGAACTACCTCTCGGGCCTGACGATGCTCATTCTTCCAAACATCGTCATATTCCTCGCCACATCGATTATGGAGGCCTCCTATGGCGTGCTGGACATCAATGTCATGCTCAAGTGGTTTGCGGTGGTATCGCTGCAGAACGTGTTCTTCTTCTCCTTTGCGTCCCTATGCGCCATTGTGTCGGGGCATCTTCTTGCGCTACCGGTGTTTTACACGATTTTCAACGTCCTCGTGGTGGGGCTTGAGCTGCTGATTGTGTCCACCGTGGCAATGTTCATATACGGCATGAAATTTGACCAAGTCGTGACCCTCGAGGCCTTTTCACCCATTGTTCGGTACTTATCCGATACGTCCCTTGTGAATACGCCGGAAGGGTGGCGCTACACCATCCTCTGTGCGGTGGCGGGTCTTGTGTTTGCCGCCATTGCCCTCCTTCTTTACAGGAAAAGGCGGGTGGAGTCGGCGGGAGACATTATCGCCTTCGGCGCCCTCAAGCCCGTCTTTAAATACGGCGTGGCCTTCTGTGCGGCCCTCGCCCTCGGTATGCTGGTCTACCTCATCTCCTTCGGGGACAATAGAAGCGATGTGTGGCTCTTCGTCCTGTGCATGATTCTCATGGGGAGCATCGGCTACTTCGTGGCGGAAGCGCTGCTGCGCAAGACGCTTCGTGTCTTCGGGCGAGCGTGGAAAGGGTGGCTGTGCTTCTGCGTCGTCCTTGTGGGAATCGGCGCCTGCATCCGCATGGACGCCTTCGGCTTTGAGCAATATGTGCCGAAGCTTGAGAACATCGAAAGCGCCATTGTGTCCGAATTTTCCCGCCCCTACACGGGGGAGAGCACCCGCACCATCTACATGAACGGCGCCTACTTCGTCTCACAGAATGAGGAGGAGACGAGGGCCGTCCTGCAACTGCACGAGAGCGTCATCGCCCGGCATGAAGAATACAGGGATTTCGATTATTCCCACGTTGACGGCTGGAGCTTTTCGATTACGTACCGCATGAAAGACGGCTCCGTTATAGGCCGCAGCTATACCATTCCGATGACCGACGCCCTCCTGGGCGTTCCGGATACCCCCGCGGCGCTTTACGACGCACTCATAAACAACCCCGAGACCCTTTCGCGCCTGTACTTCCCGGACAATCTCACGGAAGAGCATTTCAGTAACGGTACTATTACGTTGATGGGTGAGCGGTACACCCTCTCTCAGGCGCAGTCGTACATCCTCTATGAAGCCCTCCTGAAAGACCTCAAGGCGGGACAGATTGGCCAGAGAAATCTCCTGAATTGGATGGACGGCTACCCCGCGTGGATTGAGCTGAGGTTTATGGGCTATTTCCCTGAATGGGTGGGCGCACCGGCGGACGAGACGCCCTATGAGCGCGCCTATTACGCCAACTTCACCCTGCAGCCCGGCTCAAAATACACGATACAGACGCTGGAATACCTGCACATCTTAAACCTCGATGAGTTTCAGCTCATGGAGCGGGGAGAAGAGGACAGAGAAAGAGCGGCTGTATATGAGGAATCAGCGGATATCTCTGAAATGATGTAGAAATAACGGTAAAGCGATAAAAAGCGCCCGACGTTTGAGGGTGCTGGGGTATAAACCCCGGAAGAATATCGGCATAGCATGGTTGTGTGACCGGCTATGCCGATTTTTTATTCTTTTTGGTGAAACGGTTGGCTTAAATTTGCCAATGCAAAAGGCAGGGACACTGCTTCAATGCACAGTGCCCCTGCTCTGCTTATAAGAACCGTGAAATGGACAGATTAGGCAGTAATGAAACGGATATAGCGCATCAGTATAATGGCGACTTCGGCGCGGGTGATATCCCTCTGCGGGTTGAGGGCGATATTCGAGCCAATAAGCAGACCACTTTGCACGGCCCACTGCATTGTGTCGGAAGCCCAATCGCTCACGTCCGTAAAGTTGCCGACATTCTCAAGATTGCCCCCAAGCATGTCGGCGGGTGCGTTGGTTAAGTTATTGTTAAAAACAACCTTGTCTATTTGTTCAGGCCCCCGTGCCCATATTATGCCAGACGGTGCAAAACAATACAAATAAAAAATGCGAAAATGAGGATAAAAACCATCCCTTTCAAAGCTGTTTTTAACCGCGTTTACCCCAAACCCGTACTCGTATCCAAACCAATAAAGCGTTCAAAAGCCCGCCTTTGGTCGGGCGCTTTTTCACTTGGAAAGATCTCGCGCTTTCGCTATGGGCTGGAAAAATTTAAGCCTTGAGAAAAAAGAAACAAATAGTTACAATAGGTTTACATTTCGTAAAAAGGAAGGACGATGTATGAAAAAGATAGCTGCGTTATGTGCGCTTTTTGCAACGCTCATCGCGTTCACCGCGGGGATTGCCGGCGCCATTGCAACGCCCGTTTATATTGACGGCGCGGAGATACCCGTCGGAGCCGTGCTGGATAAGAGCGTGGACACTACATACGTCCCCATCCGGGCTTTTTCCTATCAGATACGCCCCGGCGCCAAGGTGTCGTGGGAGTGGGGGCAGGCCGTTGTGCGCTGCGGAAACCTCACCATCACGGCCCGGGAAGGCAACCGTTATATCGAAGCCAACGGCCGGGTTATCTATGCGCGGGCGCCCATTATCAGCATAAACGGGTCGATTATGATCCCTGTCCGCGCCCTGTCGAAGGCCTTTGACGCCACGGCTTCCTGGGACGATGCCACCGCCTCTGTCCGCATCAGAAGGGGAAGCGGCGCCATCCTGCCGGCGGAAAAGTTCTACAACGCCGACGACCTTCTGTGGCTTGCTCGCATCATCAGTGCCGAGAGCGAGGCAGAGCCCTTTATGGGGAAAGTGGCCGTGGGCAACGTGGTGCTCAACCGCGTGAGAAGCCCGGAGTTTCCCGACACGATTTGGGGCGTTATTTTCGACCGCAAGTGGGGTGTGCAGTTTGAGCCCACGGCAAACGGCCGCATCTATCTCGAGCCCACCGCCGAGAGCGTACGGGCCGCGAAGATGTGCCTTGAGGGGACGAACGTCATCGGGGACAGCCTCTACTTCTTAAATCCGGCAAAGTCCTCGAATTTCTGGATTATGCAAAACCGCCCCTACGTTGCCGCCATCGGCGAGCACCTGTTCTACGCGTAAAACAAAAGCCTTTGGATGTTGCCGCGCCGCGGCGGTATCCAAAGGCTTTTTCTCGTTATTTGCCCTCCGCACCGTCTGCTGATTCGCCCCCTGTCGCCCTGCGGCGGCGGATGTAGCGGGCGATGAGCCAGAGGAGGATGAGAACGAGGATGATGACGGCGATGGTGGAGTAAAGGCCGATATAGTCGTTAATCGACTCCCAGGCCTCGCCGGCAAAGGAGCCGAGGCAGACTAAAACGGTGTTCCATATTGCCGTACCCAGTATCGTAAGGGGGAGGAAAATGTGCAGCGGCATTCGGGAGGCGCCGGCGGGAATGGAGATAAGGCTGCGCACCACGGGGATGAACCGGCAGAAGAAGACGGCCTTGCTGCCGTGCCGCCCGAACCATGAATTGGCGCGGGAAAAATCCGTCTTTTTCAGGCGCATAAGGCGCCCTGGCCGGCTGTGGATGAGCCTTTCTAGGCGCTCGGGGGTAATCACCCGCCCTACGATATAGAGGAGCACGGCGCCGAAGAGGGAGCCGAGGGTGGAGGCGATGACGACGCCGGGGATGTGCATGGTGCTCACCGTGGTGAGAAACCCGCCGAAGGTGAGGATAATTTCCGACGGAATGGGCGGAAATATGTTCTCCACGGCGATGAGGAAGAACACGCCGAAATACCCGAACCGATTGACGAAGTCGACAATAAACTGATCCATTTGACCTCCCGCTTAAATCCCGGGAATTTTACCGCGCCCATGGGCGGCAGGGGAATCGGACTCATTATGGGACATTTTATCAGATATCATAACACGTTTGCTAAGAATCTGTAAACAAAAGGCAAAAAGTCCGGTGGGGCCGGACTTTTTTGTCATCATTTCACCGCAACAGGGCGGGGGTTTACTGGTAATTGTCGTAGATGCGCCCGATGAGTTCGCCGAGAAGGGGGATATCCACCGGCGAGATGGCGGCGGTGATGAAGGGGTTTTTCAAATAAGCCCCTTCCGCGCAGCCCACAGCCGCTTCCCGGGAGATGCCCTGCTTCTTAAGGGACGGGATATTCAGCCGACGCATCATACTGCGGATGAAGCTGGCCGCCCGATAACCGGCCTGCACGCCGCAGTCGCCGGGGGAGACATCAAGGCCCAGCGCCTCGGCGATTTCAAGACCCTTCTTCGGGTCGGCTTCGGCGGCGAAGGTAATCACTTCCGGAATGGTGAGGGCGCAGGCGATGCCGTGGGGCATGTGGAAAACCACGCCGAACTCGTGGGCCGCCGCATGGCCGAAGTGGAGGAAGGCGTCGTTAAAGGCGATGCCCGCCAGGTTGCTGGCCAGCGCCAGCTCGGTGCGGTAGTGGAGGTTTGAGCCGTCTGAATAGGCCTTTTCAAGGTTTTCCGCCACGAGCCGGATGATGTTTTTGCAGAGGATATCGGAGAGGGGGTTGCCCCGGTTTGTGGTGAAGGCCTCCACAGCGTGGGAGAGGGCGTCAAAGCCTGTCATGGCTGTGACGTGCGGGGGGACGGTGAGAGTCAGCTCCGGGTCCACGATGGCAAGGGAGGCCGCCCGCAGGACGGAGGCCTTCGTCTGGGTGTCCTTATCGTGGACAACGGCCATAAGGCTTACTTCCGAGCCGGTGCCAGAGGTGGTGGGGATGAGGATGAGGGGCGTGGTCGACGTGAAGGGTTCCCCCGTGCCTGCGAAATAGCGGCTGACGGGCGGGGGGTTCTGGATGAGAACCGTGGCGGCTTTGGCGCTGTCGAGCGTGCTGCCGCCGCCGATGCCGATGACGATGTCGCACCCTTCCTGCCGGCCCAGCTCGCCGGCGAAGTCCACCGTTTCCGACGGAGCGTCCGACTGAACGCCGTCATACACCACGTACGGGATTTTTGCATCGTCGAGCAGGGCGAGCATGCGCTTGGCGATGCCCGAGGCTTCCACGCCCTTGTCGTACAGGCAGAGGGCCTTCGTGCCGCCTAAGGCCTGCACCTGTTCGGGCAGCTGATTGAGTGCCCCCGCGCCGAAAAGAACGGGGCAGAGCTGATTATATATATTTGCCATGATGGTTCCTCCTTGTTTCGTATCGGCTTTTGCCGCGGCCATTTATTGCAGAAATTTTATCACAGGTTTCGCTGAAAATCCAGAACAGGGTGCGCCCTTTTGCGGGAAATGGAGCAGGCTTTCGGGCAAAAGCGAGAAAGCGCCCACGGAAAAAGCGGGATAGAGAGGCATTTGGCGGAAACACTAAAAACGGAGGTGTTTTCCCATGGTATCACGCAAATCCGTTATCACATTCGGCATGGTGGCCATTCCCATCGCCATGTACACCGCCACGCAGGATAACGACATCCGCTTCAATCAGCTCCACAGGGAGGACAATAGCCGCATCCGCTACAAAAAAACATGCGGCCACTGCGGCAAGGAGGTCCGGACTGAGGACATCGTCAAGGGTTTTGAGTACGACAAGGATAAATACGTCGTCATCACCGATGAGGAGATTGAAAAAATCAAGACGGAGAAGGATAAGTCCATTCAGATTCTCCATTTTGCGCAATTAAACCAAATCTCCCCCGTCTATTACGACAAGACGTATCAGGCCGCCCCGGAGGCGGGCGGGGAGAAGGCCTTTGAGCTTCTGCGGGCCGCCCTCATGGCGGAGCAGAAAATCGCCATCGGCAAAACCGTCATGGGCACGAGCGACACCCTCATGGCCATCATCCCCCGGGAGGAGGGCATCCTCATCTCCACCATGTTCTACGCCGACGAAATCAAGGCCCTGCAGCGGTCTTATGACAAGCCGCAGGTGTCCGAGCAGGAGCTGAACATGGCAAAGCTCCTCATTAACTCCATGGACACGCCCTTTGACCCCTCCCAGTACAAGGACGAATATCAGACGAGGCTGCGGGAGCTTATTGAGTCGAAAATCGCCGGGCGCGACATCGTGGCGCCTCAGGAGGAAGGCCCCGGCAAGGTCATCGACCTCATGGAGGCCCTCAGGGCCAGCGTGGAGAAAGCCCAGAAGGAAAAGGATTTGGTAACGGCGTAATCAGCGTATAAGCGCGCCGAGGGGAGCTTATGGCGACGAAACTCACGGAATACAACGAAAAACGCGACTTTACCCAGACCCTCGAACCACAGGGGCGGCCCGAGTCCTCGGAAGGCGGGCTGCGCTTCGTGGTGCAGCACCACCTTGCCCGACGGGACCACTATGATTTTCGCATCGAGTGGGACGGGGCCCTTCTCAGCTGGGCGGTGCCCAAGGGGCCCTCCTACAATCCCCGGGATAAGCGTCTGGCGGTGGAGGTGGAGCCGCACCCGCTGGATTACCGCCACTTTGAAGGCACCATCCCAAAGGGGGAGTACGGGGGAGGCACCGTCATGCTCTGGGACGAGGGCACCTGGGAGCCGCAGCGCAATAACGTGGAGGATATGCTGGAAAAGGGGAATCTCAAAATGATTCTCCACGGCCGGCGCCTGAGGGGGAAATGGGCCCTCGTGCGCTTAAAGCCCAAGGAGGGGGAGCGGAACACAAACTGGCTGCTCCTGAAGGAGCGGGACGAGTTCGCGAGGGACGAGGAAGGCGTATCCCATTACGACACCAGCATCCGAACGGGGCGCACCATGGCAGAGATTGAAGCGGGGGCGGGGGAGCAGTTTGCTTCCAACCCCTTTGACGTCGTCTCCGTCCAACTGGCAAAGCTCGTGCGGACGGTGCCCGAGGGGGACGACTGGGTCTTTGAGCTGAAGTACGACGGGTACCGCATCGTGGCCTTCGTGGAGGGAAACCGGGCGCGCCTTATTACACGCAACGGGCACGACTACACCCACCGGTTTCCCGCAGTATCCGCCGCCCTTGAGGATTTCGCCGCCGGGCGCGCCATGGTGCTGGACGGGGAGATGGTCATAACCGACCCGGAGGGGAAAACGGACTTTCAGGCCCTGCAAAGCTATATCAAAAACCCGCAGGGCAAAACACCCACCTACATTGTGTTTGACCTGCTCGCCCTAGACGGCGCGGATTTGCGCGGAAAGCCCCTAATAGAGCGAAAAGAGACGCTTCGCGCCCTTATGGAAAAGGCCCCGAGCACCCTCCACTTCAGCCGCCACGTGGAGGGCAGCGGCAGGCAGTGCTTTGAAATCGCCTGCCAGTCGGGGATGGAGGGCATCGTGGGAAAGCGCAAGTCCTCCGTTTACAGCGGGTCGCGAAGCGGGGATTGGGTGAAGCTTAAATGCGACAGGCGGCAGGAGCTGGTCATCGGCGGGTATACCCGCACGGAGAAGAAGGCGGAGGGCGTCAGCGCTCTGCTCCTCGGCGTGTATGAAAAGGGCGCCTTCGTCTACTGCGGGCGGGCGGGAACGGGCATCAGCGAGGCTGATGGGCGGGAGATTGAGGAGCGCGCCGGGCCGCTCAGGACGGATGCGCCGCCCTTTATAAATCCACCGAAAATCCGGAAGGGTGAAGAAGTAACGTGGCTTCGCCCCGAACTTGTGGCGGAAGTGAAGTTTGCCGAGTGGACGGAGGAGAATCTCCTGCGGCAGGCCAGCTTCAAGGGGCTGCGGACTGATAAGAACCCGGGAGAAATCGTCAGGGAGAGGACGGAAATGCCGAAAGATATGCCCATAGCGGCTGACTCTGTGGAAGAAATGGAAAATGCGCCGGGCGCAGGGGCGGCGGTGCTGGCACCCAAGGCGGATGACACGGGAGGCGCTCCCATGGCAAGCCCGCCGGAGGGACTGGGCGCCGAGAAAGCACCCCGCGCAAGTTCGGCGGCAACGGGCGGAGAGAAACTCGTCATTGAAGGGGTTGCGATTTCCAATCCCCAGAAGGTGATTTTCACCGACCCGGCGGTGACGAAGGGGGACGTGGTGCGCTATTACGCCGCAGTGGCGGAGCGGATGCTCCCATACATTGAAAAGCGCATCCTCAGTATAGTGCGCTGCCCCAAGGGCGTGGCCAACGCCTGTTTCTATAAAAAGCACCCGGGCACCTCCAGCCCCGGCGTCATCACCGTTCCCGTCACAAACAGCGGCGGGGAGACGGAGGAGTATTTCTACATCGACAGCGTCACAGGCCTTGTCTCCGAAGCCCAGATGGGCACCTTGGAGTTTCACACGTGGGGCAGCCGCGTGGAAACCCTCGAGCAGCCGGATATGATGGTGTTTGACCTTGACCCGGACGAGGGCATGGACATTGAGCATGTTCGCCGTGGTGTTTTAGACCTCAAGGGCATCCTCGACGAGCTTTCCCTCGTCTCGTACCTGAAAACCAGCGGCGGAAAGGGGTATCACGTGGTGGTGCCGTTGCGCCCGTCCGTCCCGTGGGACGTGTTTTATGATTTTTCCCGCCGCGTAGCGGAGGTAATGGAGCAGAAGTGGCCGGACCGGTACACCAGCAATATGCGCAAGGCAAAGCGGGCGGGCAGAATCTTCATCGACTGGGTGCGAAACGGACGGGGTGCCACCAGCATCGCGCCGTATTCCATCCGGGCGCGGCAGGGGGCAAAGGTGTCCATGCCTATTTCGTGGGAGGAGCTGGGGACCGTCGCCCCCGACGGGGTGAGCATGGCGCAGGCCCTCCGGCGCGCCGCCGAAGGGGACCCGTGGCAGGGATTTTTTCAACAAAATCAGCTTCTCAGATGAGGCAGATTGACGATTTTGTTTGCATAAAATGGCATTTGCGGGCATAATGGAAACAAAACGCACTCAGAAACGTCTAACCCCGTGAGGTGAATGCTTATGAAAAAAACCCTCTTCCTCCTCCTCCTTGCGGCCTTTCTCCTGATATCGGCGGCCTGCGGTAAAAATACCGTCACCCCGCCGGGGGGCGATGCGACCGGGGGCGACACGACGCCGACCCCCACGGCGCAGGAGACGCCCGATGTCTCCCCAAGTCCCACGCAAAGCCCGTCTCAGGACGTCGGGACGCCCGAACCGGCAGAGGAGGGGCCCCTCGGTCCGGTGTACACAGACACCGTCACCATCGAAGGTATGCCCGAAACCGTCTCCTACGCCCTTGTCAAAGGCTCCTACGGCTATACCATGCCCGTTGACGTGGACCGGTTTGAGTTTATCTCCGCTGAGGGGAAGGACTACTTTATCTGCGCCCTGAACGAACACGTGTGGCTGTCCGTTGAATACGCCGAGGCGGAGACCCCCGAGGCGGTTCTGGCGAGACTGCCTGACTGGCCGGAGGAGGCCGTCGTCAGCGAAAACGACATCACCATAACGGAAAACGAGTATCCCGCCAAGCACGTCCACGCCGTCTACGGCACGAGTTACGACAGCACCGTCATGGACGTGTACATCATCGATGACGGCGCCGGCGGCAGCTACATCATCACCCACTGCTACTTCCTTGAAGGGGCCGAAGGGTGGGGCGCCCGGCTATACTACATGACGGAGGACTTCGTCATCGAAAAGGCATGATTCGGCGAAAAAACCGCAAAGATGGCGCCAACGAGCGCAAAAAAGCCTCTGATGAAAATCAGAGGCTTTTTCTTTTTACGTACTGCGGGTTAAGTCCCGTATCCATTTGTATCGGTTGCACTTGATGGCATTGGGGATGCACTTGAGGATTTGGTCGGCCTTGAGGAAGATAAAGGTCACCACAGGCGGGAACTTAAAGACAAAGGCGCTGAGCAGGGCGGAGGGGATGGTAAAGAGCCACATAAAGGTGTTGTCGCAGATAGCGGCGTATTTTGTGTCGCCGCCCCCACCGATGATGCCCGACTCCACGGGATATTCGTAGCAGGTACCCACGGTGGTGATGCTGAGAACCGTCAGGAACGAGATGGCCAGGGCGCGGGTCTCGTCCGTGACTTTGTAAAGGTCCACGATGACGCCCTTAAAGGCAAACAGCAGTGCGCCGGACACCACCCCGATGACGATAAAAATGCGCTGCAGGGAGCGGGAATAGGGGCGCACCAGATCAATCCGCCCTTCGCCGATTGTCTTTCCGATGGTGACGGAGGCGGCGTTAGCGCAGGCCATGCCGAACACGGCGAAAATCTGGAAGACCACGGAGGCGATGCTGTTTGCGGCGATGACGGACTGGTTGATGTGGCCTAAAATCGCCGTCTGCGCCGTCTGGGCCACGCCCCAGAGGGCGCCGCTTAAAACAACAGGGATGGAGACGCGGAAATAGTCGGAGAGAAGGACCCTGTCCAGCGTGAAGAAGTGGCGGATTTTCATTGTGAGCTTTTTGTCTACCTTGAGGATGTAGACCGTGATGATGAGAAGCTCCACGATGCGGCTGACGAGGGTGGCGATGGCGGCGCCCGTGATGCCCAGCTCCTGCGCACCGAAGTTGCCAAAGATGAGGCAGTAGTTGAGGGAGGCGTTGATGAGGATGGTGCTGGCGGACATGACCGTTCCGATAAAGGCCGTCTCCACGCTCTGCAAGGAGTACATGAGCACCGCCGAGAGGGAGTAGATGATATACGTCCAGCTCATGATGCGCAGGTATTTGACCCCTTCCTCGATGACGGAGTGGTCGTTCGTGAGAACCCGGAGCACTTCGTGGGGAAACAGCGTCGTCACGGCACAGAACAGTACCCCCGCGGCGAGGGAGAACTTCAGGCCGATGGAGATGATGCGGCGGATGGGGTCAACGTCCCGCTTGCCCCAGTACTGGGCGCCCAAAACGGCCACGCCGGCGCCCACGCCTGCCACAAGCTGCTGGAGCATAAACTGAATCTGGTTGACGAGGGACGCCCCCGAGAGAGCCAGCTCGCTGTAGGAGCCGAGCATGATGTTGTCCACAAGGTTCACCATGAGCGATACAAGCTGCTGCAGCGCAATGACAACGAGCAGGGGGAAGAAGAGACGGTAGAGAGATTTGCGCGTCTGTTTGATGTCTGTCATTGGATACCTCAAAAAAGCGTAGTACCGCCATTGTACCGTAAAACGGCCCGGGAAGACAGGGGCAAGTTCGACAAAAAGCGCGCGCCTGTTCCCGCGCGCGTTTCATGAGGCGGCATAAGCGGGCGATTCCCTACGTTTCGGGGCGTGGGGCGCGCGCGCGAGCCGCTTTGGAGAACACGACGCGGTCACTTCTGTGCCGCTTTCGGCATTAAAACAGGAGCGCCGGGATTCGGCGCTCCTTGAATGGAAGATGGCGATCGGAGGCTGGGAAACTGGAGTTGGCTTTGCTTTAAGAAATGTTGGCATATGGCGGCTTCGGCCGGGCGCTCTTTTAAGGCGCTTTAGGTTCGCCTGCCGCAGGAAGAACATGGTTTGTAAGACGAAACGCCGCCCTGCCCGGACGGGACGTTTCGGGGCAAAGCGAGAAGAGCCGCGGCGGTAAGGCGGGCATCACGCTACCATTGTCGGAGCGTGAGTACGGCGGTCAGCCCATGTTTTTCGTAGTCCCTCACCGCCGGAACGTAGTAGTGTTCGACGGGCTCCAGGCTCGAGCCTTCAAGAAAACTTGGGCCAATATTCACGGTGAAGCGGTAGTAGGGCATGGCGTGCTCCACTTCCATGACACGGTAGACAAGCTCCACGTCGGCAATCTGCTCCTCGGCGATGGGCTGGCCTTCAAGCTCGGTAAAGGCAAGGGCGTGCAGCAGGCGCCGCTGAGCAGCATCTCCTGGGCTTCCTGCCATGAGATGATCTCATATTCGCCGAGGTAATCGAAGTAGTCTAAGAGGGACTGCTTTCGGATGAACCAGAGCCCCTCCTCGTGAAAGACAAACAGGAGAGAATCAAAATTGTAGCGGAGAATTTGCTGCCGTATGTCTTCCGTGCCGCCGAGGAAGAAAGAGTAAGTGTTCGCTTCGTCGGTGCTGGAATACGTCAGATTAAGGGGCGCTAAAGAACGCGCGGGCCCTTTCGTCGCAGATTCTCATGGCGTCGGAAAGGCCCGTCGCCATGAGGTCGAGGGTGGCTTCGGCGATATCCGGCGGGAACTTTTCGCGGATGGAGGGCTCGAAGCGCACGCCGTCTTCCGCCTCCCAGAACTCCGTGACGGTATAGCCGCTTTCGCCTTTCGTAAACGTCACGGCGGCGGGCGTGCAGACGGCGCCCGTGAGGGGTATCTCACCGTCTACATACTGATACTGGGCATAGAGTGCCACGACATAGACGGTGACGGAATCGTCCTCCTCCACGGTGCCGATTGTCTCGTGATACTCCGTGGCAAACTGCTGATACACGCCCTGCCGGAAGTAGGCTCTATAGTATTCGATGATGGCCTCCGAGACGGACTCCTCGAGGGAATTGACAGAGTCCGGCTCATCTGATGGCGGGGGCGTGCTTCTCAGAGCGGGGAACTCGATGCGCTCTTTTATGTACTCCCCGTCTTCCCGGTGGATGTCCCGCCTGAGATACCACGTTGTGAAGTTGTCAATCTCACCGTTGCTATCCGGCTCTTGGAGGAAGTAATGGCCGGTATACTGCTTGTGGAGCTGGCTGAACAGGCCGTTCATGCGGATGTTTATCTGCATTTCTTTTGCCCAGTTCCAGCGATGGTAGGGGTATTTGAACGTCTTATTATCTATGACCTCAGGGATGTTGTACGTGTGAATCAGCTCCACGAGATAGGCGAAGACCTCGTCCTCTGCCTCGTCGGACTTCAGCGTCACGTCCCAAAAGAGCGTCGGCCGTAAGATGGAAACCCGCAGGCCCGTCACATGGGGGAACTTGGCTCGAAAATCTTTCTCTAGGGCGCCGAGCTGCGGGTCCGTCACCGTAATGGGGCGGTACGGGCAAAAAGCGATGGAGATGAGAAGAAGGCAGACAAGAATACACACCAAAACGCGCTTCCACATGATGCAAACCTCCCTGCGGCGCGGATACTTATGGGTATTATAGCGGCTGAAACGTTAGAAGTGCAACGCTGCCGTAAAGATTAGGCGGGATATTGCCGATAAAGCAGGCGCTTATGTCTTTGGATGCGCCATTTTCGCTCAGAAAGGAAACCGCATTGACGCGCTCTCCGGCGTGCGGTATTCAAAGGGATTCCGGCTTGGTTTTGACGCTTAGTTTCAGGGGGATGTTCCCACGAATTCCAATAGATGCTATTTAGTCTCCGGTCTTTCTGAGCAAATCGTAAGCGCCTGCCCGAAAATCCCCACCCTTTCGCAGGCGTGCAGTCTCTTTAGTTCCGGCAATGTGTCCCATTCCGAAATGGACGATGGCATCTATCTCGTTATCAACTACGGCAACGCGTCCCTCATCATTGAAAGCGAATACGTTTTAGAGTAATGCGTTTGCTCCCTTTCATTAGCCGTTTACCCAACGCAATAAAAACACAGCCCGAAACGTCGAGCTGTGTTTTTATTCTATACGTAGGTATGGCGCCCTGCCCCCGGCAGGGCACACGCCGGTTTTTACCGGCGCATCACACAATCGGCTTTGTTGTTGTCAACCGCCCGCCGATGGGGCGCGGTGCGTCACACCCGCCGCTCCACGAACCAGCGGTTTTCCTCCAGAAAGAGATACGTCTCCGTCCGGCCGATTTTCACGCAGTAGCGTATCCCCGCGCCGCCGGCTTTGAGACTGGCCGCCCGGCGCACGTCTAAAATGCGGTCGATGTGATACTCCCGCCCGTCCTCCCATGTGATGGAGAGGGGGCTGATTTTCCCGTTTTCATCGAAGCGGGCGCTCACCGCCACGTAGACTTTTAATGGCTTATCCGTCTTGTTCATTTTTCGCCTCACACTGCCTTAAAGTAGCCCACGGGGTGAATGGTGTGGTCATCCTTGGCGTTGACTTGCGTCAGCGTGGGGTCTACGTACGTGCCGGCCCGGCCGATGGCGTAGTGCCCGAAGCGGCGGCGGATGTCGTCCATCGCCATCTCCAGCCGCGCCCGCCTTATCTGCCTTTCCGGATTTTCAAACATATTTAGCTGCACCGGCGTGGTGGCGGGGACGAGGTCCGTCCCCCGGATGCCGATGGAGCGCAGGGGCCGGCGCCAGTTGTAATGGGCGCGCAAAAGGCGCATAGCCGCGGCGTGAAGCTCCGAGGCAAGGAAAGTGGGCGTGGGGAGCCTGACCTGCCGCTCAAAGCTGAACAGCTCGTTATCCCGCAGGGAAATCTGCACCGTGCGGCACATAAAGCCCCCCTCCCGCAGCCGTTCCGCCACGCTCTCCGCGAGCATCCAGAAGATGATGGAGGCGTCCTCCTCGTCCACAAGATCCCGGGGTGCCGTGGTGGAGTTGCCCACGCTTTTGATGAGGGCGTCCTCTCCCGTGCGGGCCACGGGACTGGTGTCTAAGCCGTTTGCGAAACTGCTGAGAACAAGTCCCCATTTCCCGAACCACTTCTGGAGCGTCTCCGGCGGCGTCTGGGCAATCTGGCCGATGGTCACGATGCCGTAGCCTTTAAGCTTCCGCTTCGTTGCCGGGCCCACATAGAGCAAATCCGACGCCGGCAGGGGCCAGATTATCTCCCGGAAGTTTTTGCGGGTGAAGACCGTTACGGCGTCCGGCTTTTTATAGTCACTGCCCAGCTTGGCGAATATTTTATTAAAGGACACGCCGATGCTTACCGTTACCCCCAGCTCGAATTTGATGCGGTTTCGGATTTCGTGGGCCAGCTCCTCACCGCCCAGCTCCATCAGCTTTTGCGTGCCGGTGACGTCCACCCACGCCTCGTCGATGCCGAAGGACTCCACCTGATTGGAGTATTCCGCATAAATCTCCCGGGCCAGACGGGAAAATCGGATGTACAGGTCAAAGCGCGGCGGGAGGATGACAAGCTCCGGGCATTTTTGCTTTGCCTGCCACAGCACTTCGCCCGTTTTGATGTTGTATTTCTTCGCATGCTCGTTTTTGGCTAGAATAATTCCCCGCCGCTTCTCCACGTCCCCGCCCACGGCAACGGGCTTATCCCGCAGCTCCGGCCGGTGCAGACATTCGATGCTGGCGTAACAGCTGTTCATGTCGATGTGGAAAATCGTCCGTTCCATGAACGTGCCACCCCCTTCTGCCGCCATTATAATACTCCAAATAGGAGAATTCAATACATAATATTCTCCAAAAAAGCGAATATACTCTATTGTCAGAGAAAAATTTTTATGATACTCTAGGGGAAAAGAAGGAGAGGTGAAAGGGCATGAACATTGGCGAAACCCTCTCAAGGCTTCGAAAGGAGCGGGGATATACCCAGCAGCAGGTGGCCGGCTATCTCAGCGCAAACGGCTGCGAGGCGACGCAGAAGGCCGTCTCCAAGTGGGAGCGGGGCTTTACCATGCCCAACGCCGAGCAGTTTCTGCTGCTGTGCCGTTTTTACGGGGTGCGGGACGTGCTGGCCGTCTTTTGCGAGATGCCGGAGAGCCTTTCGGAGCTCAATGCCCTGGGGAAGAAGCGGGTGGAGGAATATATCCGCCTTTTATCCAGCGATGCGGAGTTTCGGGCGGAGCGGGACGAGCGCCCGCCGCGCCTTGTGCGCACGATTCCGCTCTACAGCATCCCCGCGTCCGCCGGTACGGGGCAGTTTTTAGACAGCTCCGATTATGAGCTTATCGAGGTGGACGAGTCCGTGCCGCTATCTGCGACATTTGCCGTGAAGCTTTCCGGCGACAGTATGCTGCCCCGCTTTGGAGACGGGCAGGTTGTGTACGTTAAGCCCCAGCAGACGCTGGAGCGCAGGGACATCGGAATTTTCCTTCTAAACGGCAACGCCTACTGCAAGCAGCTGGGCGGGGAGGAGGATGTTCGGCTCATCTCCTTAAACCGCCGCTACGAGGACATTATCGTGGACGAATACGACGAATTTCGCGTGCTGGGAAAGGTTGTGGGCTGAATGTGCGGCCGGTATTATGTGGACGACGAGGAACCCACCCTGCAGGACATTGTTGAGAAACTCAAGGGAAACGCCGAAGTCAAAACGGGGGAGGTTTTCCCTACGGACCGGGCGGCGGTGATGGCGCCGGAGGGGGATTTCGCCGTCATGCGCTGGGGCTTTCCGCGGTTTGACGGAAAGGGCGTCATCATCAACGCCCGCAGTGAGACGGCTTCGGTGAAGCCCATGTTCCAGCGCTCTCTCATAGAAGGCCGCTGCCTGATTCCCGCCAGCTGGTATTTTGAGTGGGAAAAGCGAGGCCGGGAAAAGGTGAAATACGCCTTTGCGGCGCCGGAGGAGGAGCTTCTCTGGATGGCGGGGCTGTCCCGGCGGGACGGGAAAACAGGCGAGCGCAGCTTTGTGATTCTCACGCGCCCGGCGTGGGAGGGCATCGCCTTTATCCATAACCGGATGCCCGTTATTCTGCCGGCGCATCTTCACGACGAGTGGATATGCGGGCGCGACCCCGTCAAAACTATGGAACGGGCGACAAGTCAGGTGCGGTATAGGACGGCAGATTAAGCGGAAAAGCGGTAAAAGAAAAAAGCAGGCAAGAAAACCTTGCCTGCTTTTGGTTCGTGTGGGGAAGGAGCTTTACGTAATTTCGTTTCCGGCTTCATCGAGAAAGGCATACTCCGTTGGAATCTGTTCGTAATAGAAAACATAAGGGTAAGAATTTTCCTCAATAATTTCTTCGTGTGTTCCGGCAGCGTCCGTTATTTTAATGACAGAGCATTTCGGATTATTCACAAGAAACGCATACCCGTTCATCCATTGGAGAACGGCGATATCGGCGGCTCTTATCATAGGCCTATACGTCTTTTCAAAGGTGTATTCATCCGTGCCTGCAACGCTGCATTCCATCGGAAGGTAGTAATGCGCCTGATATTCGTTTCCCGATATAAACCACAGGAGGACTTTGTCTTCCTTGCCGGACAGTCCGGCATACTGCATTTCAATCGTGTCCGCATCGGAGATGGGGATTTCCTCGCGCGCCTTTTCGATGAGCGCATCCGTTCCTTTCAGCGTCTTCCCGCAGGCGGAAAGAGCAAAAAAAGCAATCAGGAGTAACGTCACGGCTCGTGTCTTCTTCATGGCATCTCCTTGTAACATTATGTGTTTTCATCATACCACACTTTAGCGAACAAACACGCCTAGAATGTGTGCTTAAATATTCAAGAGCATACCTGTGAGCAGAAAAAGAAAAAGCACCTGACGCAAATCAGGTGCTTTTTGGTGGACGATACAGGACTCGAACCTGTGACCCTTCGCACG
This sequence comes from Papillibacter sp., assembly GCA_012838125.1. Classification (GTDB taxonomy): domain Bacteria; phylum Bacillota; class Clostridia; order Oscillospirales; family Oscillospiraceae; genus Sporobacter. The sequence continues at coordinate 10,523 of DUPW01000027.1, read as the reverse complement.
TCAAGCGAATGCTCTACCAGCTGAGCTAATCGTCCGTTTCGTGTTTTCGTGTCTCAAGTGACAATGAGCATTATACAAGGCATGTCCACACTTGTCAAGCCTTTTTTCGCAGCTTCGGGAGCAAAAATTGCATCGCTTTTGACGCCTTGCCGGGGAAGGCGGATGAGCGGTTTTCGCTCATGGCGGCGAGAGACGAAGCTGCCGCTTACGGGGCGGCGGTTCCGCTCCACCGCAGGGGCGGAGGTTTTACTGCAGAGACTCACCGCGCTTTTTAGAGGAAGAAAGGCACCGCCTCAGGCGGTGCCTTTTACTTTCGTTTTCCCGCACAGAACGGGGAGATTTCGTTATCCGTGTGTAGGACGGGGCGCACTTTGTACCCCGCGCGGCGGAGGATTACTCCGTCCGCAATGCCACAACGGGGTCCTTCTTCGCCGCGCTGCGGGAGGGGATAATGCCGGCGATGAGGGTCAGCAGCATGCTGATAACCACAAGCACAACCGCGACCTGCGGGGGGAAAATGGCGCTGAGGTTATTGATACTCGTCAGCCGGTGGAGAATCAGGTTAATCGGGATGCAAAGCAGATATGTGATGAGCACGCCCAGAATGCCGGAGGTAAACCCGATGATAACCGTTTCGGCGTTGAACATGCTGGACACGTTCTTCTTCGACGCACCAATGGCCCGCAGGATGCCGATTTCCTTCGTCCGCTCCTGAACGGAGATGAGGGTGATGACACCAATCATAATGGACGAGACGATGAGGGACACGGCCACGAAGGCGATGAGCACATACGTGATGGCGTTTATAATCGTGGTGATGGAGGACATCATCAGGCCCACGTAGTCGGTGTATCGGATTTCAGAGAGGTCGTCCACCGTCTCGTTATAGGCGGCGATGGCGTCTTCAATGACGTCCTTGTCGGCGAAGGTGGCGGCGTAGAGGTTAATCGTTGCGGGACTGTCGAGCTCCACGCAGCCAAGACGAATGAGATTGTCCTCGTACGTGGAGTCGGAGAAGACGAGGACTTCGTCGTAGTACGCAGCGCACTGCTCGTCGGTGTACTGCGAGACGGCCATATCCAGCGCCATGGCAAGCTGCTGAGGCGTCATAGCGGCCATCTGCTGCTGCACCCCGTCGGCGTACTGCGCTCTGTACTGCTCCTCAATCATCTGGGCAAAGAGGTCGTATATATCCTCGTCACCCATGGAGGCGATGTACCTGCTAATTTCCTCCTCGCTCATGCCGATTTGCTCCGTGAGGGCCTGCGTCATCATGGCCTCCATGTCTGCGCGGGTCATCCGGCTGAGCATCCCATCCACCGCCTGCTGAACCGTTTCAGCGGAGGGGATGCTCATAATCTGAACGTATGCGCGGGCCTTGCCCGTTTCGTCCAGGGAAGCGACGTATTCCTTAAACCCTTCCGCCTTTTCCGTAAGGGAGAGGGCTCCGTCCGTATCCTTAAAGGGAAGACCGGTGAAAATGTCCGTGGCGGGGTCCTCCTGCTGGGCGAGGACGGCGGGGGCTTCTTTTGCCTTCTCGATAACGTATTCCGTGAGCTTATAGGTGTAGCCGATGGAGCCGGTGAGCATGGTGGCCACGGCGTCTTCGTTCGGGCGGATGATACCGCTGACCTTGAGGGACAGGCCGTTGTCGTAGAGGTACTTTGTGCCCGCGTTCGTCTCCCGCAGGTCTGTGTAAAGGCCGGTGGTCTCGTCGTAGATGTAGCAGTCGGAGTTTAAGACGGTGCGGAAATCCATGGCGCAGATTTCCTCGTAGGACCACTTCTCCACGTCGTACTCAATCATCTCTTTGCTTAAAGCCGCCTGCATGACCCGGTCGATGTCCGCCTTGGATTTCAGGCCCAGTGCGTAGAGGGTGAGGTCATCCAGCTCGTTGTTTTCGTCCAGCACGAGGACGATTTCGTTATACTCCGTGGGCCACGAGCCGTAGACAAGGTCGTACTGCTTCTCCAGCAGGGAGCTGATGAGCCGCCCGTTATCGCCAGGGAGCATCTCCTGCCAGAGGGAAGGGGTGCCCATCATGGGGAAGGCGCTGCTGCCGGCCATGGAGGTGCCGCGAAAACGCATGAGGGAGGAAAAGTCCATTCCCATATGCTCAAGGAGAATGTCCTGCATCAGCTCCTGAGAGTCGGAGCGGATGATGCTGCCGTCGACGTTTTCGGTGTAGATGAGAAGGTCGAGGTTGTAGGCGTATTGAATGCCGGAGAGGGCGTCGCGCAGGGGGCTATCCTCGTTTGCCCGCTCCCGCTCCAGGTATTCTTTAAAGGACTTGAGGTCGTTTTTCTGCTCCTCGATGGAGTTTAATGCGTTCATGAGCTCGTAGGCCATGGCTTTCTGGTAGACGGCGTCGTTTTCGTGCTCCGACGTAGACTGGGCTTTGCCCATAAAGGTGGTGATGAGAGTGCCCAAGTCAACGTGCTGCGCTTCTAAGGTGAGGGGATAGGAGGAGAGAGTGTCCTCCTGAACGGCGTTGATGTAAGTGGTGGCCCCGTGGGAGACGGCGTAAATGAGGGCGATGCCGATGATGCCGATGCTGCCGGCAAAGGAGGTGAGGGCCGTTCGCCCCTTCTTCGTAAAGAGATTCTTCAGGGACAGGCCGAAGGACGTGCCGAAGGACATGGCGGGCTTTTTCCTTTTGCCCTCCGCCGCCGCCTTCGCTTTTTCGTGTTCCCGCTCCATGCTAAGCTCCTCCTCCGTAAGGGGGGCGGAGTCGCTCGTCACGCGGCCGTCTAATAGGCGGACGATGCGGGTGGAGTATTTGTCAGCCAGTTCCGAGTTGTGAGTGACCATGACCACGAGCCGGTCCTTGGAAATCTCCTTGAGAATATCCATGACCACTTCGCTGGTCTCCGAGTCGAGGGCGCCGGTGGGTTCGTCGGCCAGGACGATGTCCGGATCGTTCACGATAGCCCGGGCGATGGCCACCCGCTGCATTTGCCCGCCGGAGATTTCGTTGGGCTTTTTCCTCAGCTGATCCCCTAAACCGACGCGCTGGAGGGCCTCCACGGCGAGGCGGCGCCGCTCCTTCTTTGAGACGCCCGTAAGGGTGAGGGCCAGTTCCACGTTCTGCAGAACCGTCTGATGGGGGATGAGGTTGTAGCTCTGGAAGACGAAGCCCACGGAGTGGTTGCGGTACGTATCCCAATCTCTATCGTTAAAATCCTTGGTGGATTTTCCGTTGATGATTAAGTCGCCGCTGGTGTACTGGTCAAGACCGCCGATGATATTCAGCAAAGTCGTTTTACCGCAGCCGGAGGGGCCCAGAACGGAGACGAATTCGCTCCTGCGAAACTGTAGGCTGATGCCCTTGAGGGCCTCAATGGTCTCGCCGCTGGTGCGGTACGTTTTTGTGATTTGCCTAAGTTCTAACAATCGAGACATCCTTTCTGTTTATCTCTACGCTTAAAAAGAAGGGGCGAAAAAGCGCCGGCGCATCATGATGCCGGTTTTTGCGCCCGTTGCGCCAGTTTCCAAAAGAAGGGGCACATTCTGTTATCATAAACCCTTTGCGGGAAAAAACAATGACGAAACTTTAAATTTTTCCGTATCCCGCCGAAGTTTTCCCCTGTTTGCCGGATTCATGGGCAATGGGCGGTCAAACCGCCCTGTTGGACGGGGAGCGGGCAAAACCGTCATGGGCGCACCTGAGACGGCTGCGCCCGTCCCGTCTTAGACTCGGGCATCTACATCGCGGTCGATTTCGGGAAAAACGGTATCCATAAAGGTTTTCACCTCGTCCCAGGCCGTGTTGGCTTCGGGCAGTTCCGGAAACAGCATTTGAAACACGTGGAACATGCCGGGGTACGTGGTCTGCGTCAGCTCGGCGCCGGCATCCTTCGCCTTTTGCGCCACGCGGGTGGTGTCATCGAGGAGTTTTTCGTCTCCGCCAACCTGCATGAGCATGGGAGGAAAACCGTGATAGGCGCCGTAGGCGGGGGATATATAGGGGTCGTCGGCGCGCGCGCCAACTGCGTAGGGCGGCGTCCACCGCTTGTAGTTGAGGTTTGTCCATGCCGACATGGTGATGATGCCGGCGGGCATGGGCATGTCATGGTCTCTTAAGTAAAGAGCCGTCGCCAGTGCAAGGCCGCCGCCGGCGGAGTCCCCCGCAATGATAATGCGCTCAGGGGAGTAGCCCTGTTCCATCAGGTAGTCGTAGGCCTTTAAGGCGTCCTCCAGTGCGGCGGGGTAGGGATGCTCCGGTGCCACGCGGTAATCCACAGTCAAAACGCCGGCTCCGCTTAACTTTGCGTACTGCACCGCCGCACGCCGGTATGTCTGCCCGTTGTCTTTCAGGGAGCGGATATAGGCGCCGCCGTGCAGCTGCAAAATGGCGTTTTGGGGTGATTCGTTCTCCTTTTGGACCCACTCCATTGTGAGCTCGTCCACTTCAATGACGTCTAAAGAGAAGTCCTCCGGCAGCGTCCAGATCTCATTGAGCCGGTTTAGAAGCCGGACATTCTCGTTTCCGCCGACGGTCAGGCGGAGGAGAAAAGACCTGTTTTTCAGGCTTCCGATTGTATGCCAAATCACGCCCACGGCCGCCGCCGCAACGAGGATGAGCACCGCCCACTTGACGCCCTTTCTTTTCTGAGTCTTCTTCATGGCTTCAGTGCCCCTTCTCATGGAGCATGCCCGTGTAGATTTCCGTGAGCCGGTCGAGCAGCTGGATGAGCTTTTCCGCGTCCTCGTCCCCCAGAGAGGAGACGAGCCGGTCAGCCGTGGCGGAAATCCGCTGGTTTGCCGCGTCGAGAGCTCTCCGGCCGGTGTCCGTCAGCGCGATGTTGATGCTGCGCCTGTCCGCTTTGTCGATGTGACGGGTGATATAGCCTCGGTTTTCAAGGCCGTTTAAGATGCGTGTGATGGCGGGACGGGACACCTCAAGCAGCTCGGATAGCTTTGCGGCCTTCACCGGCCCCTCCTGCCCGTAAAGCCGGCCCTGCCCGCGCCCGATGTTTCGTAAAACGAGATACTCCCCGTGGGAAAGCTCCCCGGTGCCGGCGTCAATGAGCGGCACCAGCTGCCGGCGCATATTCATGAGGGAAGATATCAGGCGCGACCCTTTTTTCTGCTCCATAACCGCAACCTCCTTATGCGTTTAGTTTAGCAAAAAAACAATTAACAGTGTTAATTATTATAACGGGCAAGGTTTCAGACGTCAAGGGGTTTTTTAAAGAATGGGTGAGGAATGGAGCGAGGGAAATGGGGTGCAAAAGGCGGGCGGATGGAGAGGTGGCGCAGAGCGGAGCAGGTGGGAAGGAGATGCGAAGGGGCGCGGGGGAAATGGGCTGCAAAAGGCGGCGCTGGTAAGGTGGCGCTAAAGCGGGAGCGGGCGGGAAGGAAACATGGTGAGAAGGTGCTTAATATCAGGATGCAAAAGTGGGTGCGGGCGGGCGTGGGGCAGAAGTGGGTACATCGTGCCATGGATGGGACGGTGCGAAGTGGGTACAGCGTGCCATGGGTGGAGCGGTGCGAAGTGGGTACAGCGTGCCATGGGTGGAGCGGTGCGAAGTGGGTATAGCGTGCCATGGATGGAGCGGTGCGAAGTGGGTACAACGTGCCATGGATGGAACGGTGTGAAGAAGGTACGGCGCACCCTGTATGGTGCGGTGAAAAGCGGGCCGGAAGGGCGATTTCCATGCACCGTTACAGGAGCTTGTGGTATAATAAGCTCACTTATCGAGCCGATGTGGAGGAAGAGCCTTGGAAGGAAATGCGGTGCTCAGCGTCTTAAACGCAAAATACGTCCACTTATCGCCCGCCCCGTGGTGTCTTGCGGCGGGGGTGCTGGCCTTTGCGCCGGAGCTTTATGAGCGGGTGCGCATCGTGGAAGGCAACATCAATCAGGCGGACGACGAGATGCTCTCGCGCATTTTGGCGGAGCGCCCCGCCCTTGTGGGCTTTTCCTGCTATATCTGGAACATCACAAAGACCCTCACCCTCTGCCGCCGCCTGAGGGAAGCCCTGCCTGGCGTCCTCATCGTGCTGGGCGGGCCGGAGGTAAGCTACTGCGCCGGAGAGGTTTTGCGGGAAAACCCTGCCGTAGACTTTGTTCTGGCCGGTGAAGGGGAGGAGAGCTTTCCCGCCTTATTGCGTGCCGTATTGAAGGAGGGCGCAGAACGGCCCATCCCTCCGGAAGCGTCGCAAAACATCTCCGGGCTGTCTTACAGAACACCGGACGGCGGCATAATAGAGCGTCCGCCCTGCCATCTCACAGGCTCCGTGCCCTCCCCGCTGACAGCGGGGTACGCAGAAGCCGTGCGCGGGCGTATCGCGTATATTGAGACAAGCCGGGGCTGCCCCTACCGCTGTGCCTTTTGCCTCTCGGGGGGCGAAAAGCCCCGATATTTTGAGATGGACCCACTCTTTGGGGACCTCTTGAAACTGGCAAAGAGCGGGGCGCGCACAATTAAATTCGTGGACCGCACCTTTAACGCAAACCCGGAGCACTGCAATGAAATCCTCCGCTTTATCCTCGCCCGTTACGGACGGGAGATTCCGGAGGGTGCCTGCTTTCATTTTGAAATCGCGGGGGATATTTTGCGGGAGGAGACCTTCGGGCTTTTAGAGCAGATGCCCCCCGGCGCCGTGCAGCTTGAGATTGGTATGCAGTCCTTTCACGAAAAGACACTGGAGGCCATCCGCCGCAAAACGGACACGGCGCGGCTTGAGGAAAACATCCGCCGCCTTGTGGACATGGGGCGTATGCACATCCACATCGACCTTATCGCGGGGCTACCCTTTGAGGATTTGCCCACCTTTGCCGGGAGCTTTAATACCGCCTACAGCCTCGGTGCCCATAACCTGCAGCTGGGTTTTTTAAAGCTCCTCCACGGCAGCGCCATGCGCACAGAGCGGGACAAATACCCCTGCCGGTTCCATGAAACGCCGCCTTACGAGGTGATACGGACGCCATGGCTGACGGAAGGCGATATCCGCCTGCTCCACCGCACGGAAAACGCTCTGGAGAAAGTCTACAACAGCGGGCGCTTTCGCACCGCGGCGGCGTACGTCCTCGGGGTGTGCGGCATGACGCCCTTTGACTTGTACACGGGCCTCGGTGAGGCCATCGAGCAGGCGGGGATGGCGCGGGGGGCGGCGTTAGACGACTTTACCGCCCTGTTTAAGGATTTCTGCGAAAACCTGCCCGGCGTGGACAGGGAAACGCTGCGGGACGCCATGGTGCAAGACCGGCTCGCTACAAACTCCACCGGCGGTCTGCCGCCCTGCCTGATTCGGCAGGACGAACAGCTTACCCGGGCGGTGAAATGGCTCAGCAAAAACCCTGAGACGGCGCCCCGAAGGGGCGTGCGCCGCGGCGCGGCCATCCTCTACGGTGCCGGTACCCTCTGCTGGGCCGACTACGACCCGAAGGCACGCAGTCCCGTCACAGGGCGCTGGCCGCTTCGGGAAATTCCGCTGGAGGTACTTCCGTAGCCCCGATTGCGGGCTTGCCCGCTTTACAGAAGATAACTGCCAAAGGGGCATCAGCCTGACACCCCACAAGGTCATGGCGGCATCGCTAAAGGGAGCCTTCGGGCTATATACCCGTGCCATCCCTTTATGGGGGGGACTAGGCGGATTGGCGCACGCGGGGCGCGGCCGCAAGCCACGCTGGCTCACGCAGACCCGCATCTGCCCGTGCAGACGGTTACGCACGGGGCTGTCGCGCAGCGCAGGCCAAAGGGAACTGCAATATTTACTTCATTATCACGCAAACGGGATGTTGAATCCCGCTTAATACATACAAAGGAACGAATCCATGAATAAGCACCCAAAACTCTATTTCATTCTCTCCATGCTCATCTTCAGCACCATCGGCATCGCCCGGCGGTATATCCCCCTCTCGTCAGCGGCGCTGGCGATGGTGCGGGGCGTCATCGGCGCGGCGTTTCTGCTTCTGTTTGTACTCATCAGACGGGAGAAAATCGCGTGGCAGACGGTGCGGAAAAATCTTTTGCCCCTGTGCCTGTCCGGCGTGTTCGTGGCGGTAAACTGGATTCTCCTGTTTGAATCGTACCGTTTTACAACCGTGGCGACGGCGACGCTCTGCTACTACATGGCGCCGATTTTCGTCACGCTCCTGTCGCCCCTGTTCTTCAAAGAGAAGCTCACTGTCAAAAAGCTCGCCTGCGTCCTTGTCGCCCTTGGGGGCATGGTGCTCATCTCCGGCGTCCTGCAGGCCGGCGGCGGTGGCGGCGACTTTCGGGGGATTTTGTGCGGCCTTGGGGCGGCGGTGTTTTACGCCTGCGTCACAGTCCTGAACAAAACCGTCCGCGGCGTCTCCCCCTTTGATAAGACCATCATCCAGCTTTCTGCGGCGTTTATCGTCCTTATCCCCTACGTCCTGCTGACGGAAAGCGCCCAGAGCCTGACCTTCACACCGGCGGTGATGCTTCTTATCCTCATTGTGGGCGTCCTCCACACAGGCGTGGCCTTCGCCTGCTTTTTTGGAAGCGTGGAGCATCTTCCCGCCCAGACGGTGGCGCTTCTCAGCTACCTCGACCCCGTCCTTGCCATATTTCTCTCCGCCGTTTTCCTTCGGGAGACGGTTGGCCTCTGGAGCGTTATCGGCGCCGTGCTGGTGCTCGGCTCCACCCTTGTCAATGAACTGACGGGTCCGAAGGAAAAAAGCGACGCTCCCCTCGATGCAAGCCAAGAATAAAATAATGCATGAAACTGCTTTTGCTGGGCAGACTATGTCATGACGCCGTAATCGGCAGGACAGAATAAGAAAAAGCCGCATGGGAAAGCGGCAAAAGAAAAAGGCACACGGCATTTTTGCCGTGTGCCTTTATTTTTATCTAGGTTTACGCCTGCTTGCTGCGCTGGGATTCAATGTAATCGTCGTAGGTCATACGGTGGTCGATAATCGTGCCCTCCGGCGTAAACTCGATGATGCGGTTGGCCACCGTTTGGATGAGCTGGTGATCGTGGGTGGTGAAGATGATGTTGCCCTTAAACTCCACCATGCCGTTGTTGAGGGCGGCGATACTCTCAAGATCTAAGTGGTTTGTGGGCTGGTCAAACAGCAGGATGCTGGCCCCCGAGAGCATCATTTTCGAGAGCATACAGCGCACCCTCTCGCCTCCGGAGAGGACGTTTACGGGCTTGTACACATCGTCCCCCGAGAAGAGCATTCTTCCGAGGAACGTCCGCAGGTGGCTCTCCCGCTTGTCCTCGCTAAACTGGCGCATCCAGTCCATGATGGGCAGATCATTGTCGTCAAAATACTCAGAGTTGTCCTTGGGGAAGTAGGCCTGCGTGGTGGAGACGCCCCACTTGACGGAGCCCTCGTCCGGCTCCATTTCGCCGGCGAGGATTTTGAACATGGTGGTGATGGCGATTTCGTTGTCCCCGATGAAGACGATTTTGTCCTCCTTGCCCATGATGAAGCTGACATTGTCGAGGATTTTCACTCCGTCAATGGTCTTGGAGACCTCCGTGACGAAGAGCCTGTCCTTACCCGGCTCCCGCTCCATCTTAAAGCCCACCCAGGGGTACCGGCGGGAGGAGGCGGGGATGTCCTCGAGCTGGATTTTCTCCAGCAGCTTGCGGCGGGACGTGGCCTGACGGGACTTGGACTTATTGGCGGAGAAGCGGCGGATAAACTCCTCCAGCTCCCGGATTTTCTCCTCGCTCTTGCGGTTTTGCTCCCGAATGAGCTTCTGCATGAGCTGGGAGGCGTCGTACCAGAAGTCGTAGTTGCCCACGTACATCTTAATCTTGCCGTAGTCGATGTCCACGATGTGGGTGCAGACGGTGTTGAGGAAGTGGCGGTCATGGGAGACGACGATGACGGTCCCCTCATAGTCGAGGAGGAAGTCCTCCAGCCAGACCACAGAGTTGACGTCGAGGTTGTTGGTGGGCTCGTCTAAGAGGATAATGTCCGGCGAGCCGAAAAGGGCCTGAGCCAGCAGGACCTTCACCTTCTGGCGGGGGTCGAGGTCCGCCATGGGCGTTTCATGGAGGGCGGTGGGGATACCGAGGCCCTGAAGCAGCTGGGAGGCATTCGATTCCGCTTCCCATCCGCCCAGCTCGGCAAACTCCTCCTCCAGTTCGGCGGCGCGGTTGCCGTCTTCTTCGGTGAAATCCTCTTTAGAGTAGAGGGCGTCCTTCTCCTGACTGACTTCATACAGGCGCTGGTTGCCCATGATGACCGTCTGGATGACGGTGTACTCGTCGTACATAAACTGGTCCTGTTTGAGGACGGACATACGTACGTTCTTTTTAATCTCCACGCTGCCGGAGGAAGGCTCCAGTTCGCCGGCGAGGATTCTTAAAAAGGTGGATTTGCCGGCGCCGTTAGCGCCGATGACGCCGTAGCAGTTACCGGCGGAAAACTGCAGGTCAACGTGGGAAAAGAGAGGGGTTCCTCCGAATTGAAGGCTGAGGTTAGAAACTGTTATCATTGGGTTAAATCATCCATTCTAGAGTAATGAGTCGTATTATGCCGCAAAGCGGCGCTGTTTCGTGCCGCTTTGCGGCAAATCTGCGTTATT
>DUPW01000026.1 GCA_012838125.1 Papillibacter sp. | reverse complement strand
ACTCGCAACATCAATTATAAAGGCGGCAGGACACCTTGTCCACCGATGAAAATCAACGGCAGGCTTCACTTTTTCAATGAATTGTGCCATAATAACCTACCTAATAGCCTTTGCAGGAGGTGCGACGAATGACATTCGAGGAGCTGCGGGACAAGGCGCTTTAACGCCTCCGTCGCGGAGGTTGATACCCAGGATGTGCACCAAACGCTGACCATCGGCGTGGCGGTTGTGGCCGGTGACGCCAGCCACGCAAGGCGCTGTCTGGACGAAATCCTGCGCTTTATGGAGGAGCACGCCGACGCGGAACTCATAAAAACTGAGCAGGACGGGGTTACATTATAGGCGTAATGCGATACCCCAACATCTGTTTAGAAGGGTGGAGCAGCATACCGTGAGAAATCAAGTGAAGATATTTAAGAACCCGAACTGCAAAAAGGTCAGGGGCAGCCACGTTTTAGAGGTGAGCTGCGCCTATTGCGGCTGCTTCATCGCCCACTATCAAAAGGTGGGCGAGAGTAATTTTGTGAAAATGTATAACGAGAGAATCATTGAAGGCTCCATTGATTTTTCGCAGTATCACGGCGCCCTGTTTTGCCCTGACTGCGGCAGGCAAATCGCAACGCGGTATATAACGAAAATGGACAAAAAAGAAGCGTACCGCTTTATCCGGTCGGCGTTTCATAAAAGGAAGGTTTAGCACACACGGAGCTTCCAAATCCCTTTCAAATTGCCGCATAATCCGGCGCGTGCGGGTATCGAAAGGATAAAGAAATACGCAAAAACAGGTCTGCTTTGCGGCAGACCTGTTTGTTGTGCGTCGATTTTATTCGGCGAAGTCTGATTCAATCAGCTTGCACAGTGTTTCCACAGCTTGAACCTCGTCCGGCCCGTCGCCGATGATGCTGATGGTGGAGCCTTTTGCAACGCCGAGGGATAGGACGCCGAGCAAGCTCTTTGCGTTGACTTTTCGGTCGTCTTTTTCAATCCAGATACTGCATTTAAACTCATTGGCTTTCTGGATTAAGAAGGTTGCAGGTCTGGCGTGCAGCCCAACCTGATTGGTCACTGTCGCTTTTTTGATGTACATGCGCGTACCTCCCCAATAATACCGAAGAATCAGACCAACGGCTTTTCTTTAATACACTTTACCAATGTTTAAAGGGAGCGTCAAGCTGATTTTGCAAAAATCATGATATTTTACCAAATAACTTACCATAACTTGCCTGTTTCCAAAGCTCACTTCAGCTCCACGATGGTGACGCCCATTTCCCCTTCGCCGAACCGTCCCAGCCGGTACCGAGCCACCCCCGGCTCATTCTTCAGCGCCGCGTGGACGGCGGCGCGCAATGCACCCGTCCCCTTGCCATGGATGATGGTGACGGTGTTGAGTTTTGCCATGCGGGCGCTGTCGATGTATCTCTCCAGGGCAAAAACGGCCTCATCTGCCATCATGCCCCGCAGGTCAAGCTCAGGGGACACACCGGCGGAGGGCGCCTTCTCCTCCCCTTTTGCGAGGAATTTCTTCACGGTTTTCTGAGTGTGACCCTCTAATAGCTCCACTTCGTCCGGCTTTGCCGTGACTTTCATGACGCCGGCCTGGAGCGTGAGATTTCCGTCCCCCGCCACTTCAATGACGTCCGCTTCCACATTGAGGGAGACAAGGCGCACCCGGTCCCCCTGGACGATGGCGCGCTTCGGCGGCTGGGCCTTGCGGGGTGTTTCCTCCCGATGGGTCAGTAGGCCCTCCGCTTCGTTGAGGCGGCGGAAAACGTCCGCCCGCTTTTCGTTCGTCTTCTGCCAGTTGGCATCCTTTGCGGCGTTTCGGCGCGTCTGGCGGATAGCCCGCATGGCGGCGTCCGCCTCCTCCCGGGCCAGCTTCAGGATGCTCTCTGCTTCGCGCCGGGCCACCTCCGCCGCTTTTTCCCGCTCCCGGGCGGCGTCCGCCCTGTCTTTTTCGGCGGCGGCGGCCTCATCCTGCGCCTTAAGAAGCAGGCGGCGGGACTCGGCGCGCTCCGCTTCAATCGTCTGGCGGGTGCGCTCAAGGCTCTCTAAAATATCCTCAAAGGCGGCGTTTTCCGTGCCCACCCGCCGGCGGGCATCCTCGATAATGGACTTGGGCAATCCCAGCTTTTCCGAGATGGCAAAGGCGTTGGACTTGCCCGGAATACCGATGAGCAGGCGGTACGTGGGCCGCAGGGTCTCCACGTCAAACTCGCAGGAGGCGTTCATAACCCCCGGGGTGGTGAGGGCATAGGCCTTCAGCTCCGCATAGTGGGTGGTGGCAGCGACATAGGCCCCCATCTTACGCGCCCGCTCGATGATGGAGACGGCAAGGGCCGCCCCCTCCGCCGGGTCTGTCCCCGCCCCCAGCTCGTCAAAGAGCAGAAGGGATTCAGGGACGCAGGCCTCAAAGATGCCCACGATGTTCACCATGTGGGATGAAAAGGTGGAAAGGGACTGTTCGATGGACTGCTCGTCGCCAATGTCGGCGAGGATTTTCGGGTAAACGGGCAGACAGCTGCCGTCGTCTGCGGGGATATGCAGCCCGCAGTAGGCCATGGCGGAGAGGAGCCCCAGTGTCTTGAGGGTCACCGTCTTGCCGCCGGTGTTGGGTCCGGTAATGATGAGGGTGTCAAACCCATTTTCTTCAGGTTTACCGCCCAGACGGATGTCAATGGGCACCGCCGTTTTCGGGTCAAGGAGCGGATGCCGGGCGTGGCGGAAGACGAGTTTGTCGCCTTCTGAGAGCACCGGCTCGCTGGCTTTAAGGCGATATGAAAGCTTGGCTTTGGCGAAAATCAGGTCAAGGCGGACGAGGATTTCGTAGTTTCGGATGATATCCTCCCCGAAATGGGCGCACTCGGCGGACAGTTCTGCGAGAATCCGCTCAATCTCCTTCTTCTCCCGGGCAAACAGCTCCCGCAGGGTGTTGTTAAGCTCCACCACCGTCATGGGCTCAATGAAAAACGTGGCACCCGAGGCGGACACATCGTGCACAAGGCCGGGCACTGCCCCCTTCTGCTCAGCTTTGACGGGGACGACGTACCTGTCGTTTTTCACCGTGATAATCGGCTCCTGCAGCGCCTTGGCGTAGGTGGGGGATGTGATGATGCGCTGGAGCGTCTGGCGGATTTTATCCCCCGTCACCCGGATGTGGCGGCGGATGTCGGCCAGCTCCGAACTGGCGGCGTCGGCAATCTCGTCCTCCGCCACGATGCAGGTAGATATCTTCGACTCGAGGTATTTGTTCACCGTTATGGCGTCAAACAGCCCGTCAATGACGGTGCGCTCGGCCCTGTCCCCCGCCCCGTATTCGCTGGCGGACGCCGCCGCCCGCAAGAGGAATGCCACGGCGAGAAGCTCCGTCGTATTCAGCACACCGCCCATGTCGGCGCGCCGGATGGACGCCCGCACGTCCTGCACCCCGCCAAAGGAGGGGCTGCCCCGCAGCACCATGAGGTTTTTCGCCGCCGTTGTTTCGGCAAGGCGATATTCTATCTCCTCCCGCGAATCGGCGGGCCTTAAATCCCGGGCCGCCGCACGGGCCGCCTCGCTCACCGCTTCGTTTGCCAGCATCTCCAAAACCGCCGGCAGCTCCAGCGTCGTCAGCGATTTTTCATAGAGCGTCATGGTCTAAATTCCCTTTCTTGTTCGATAACCCATCGGATGTTGGATTTTTGTCTATCCCGTCGGATGTCTTTTCCTCTCCTTGGGACACTTGTTTATAGTATTCCAGCGTTCGAAATCGTCTCCCCAGCTGCTGGAGGGCATACGCCTCGCAGGCCGACGCAAAACGGGAAAGGGCCGGCTCCTCCAGCCTGAAGGAAAAGGCCCGGCGCGGCGGGGCGCTCAGCACAAAGCCCATGGCCTCAAGAGAGCCTTCGCAGAGGGGGGCGTAGGGCTCTCCCGCTCTTTTGCAGCGCAGGCAGGACAGGGTCCCCTCCTCTAAGAGTAGAATCGGCTCCCGGGCCGCCTGCCTGCATCTTACGCAGGCGGAGAGGTTCGGTGCGTAGCCGGAAATGAGCATGAGCCGCAGTTCGAATACGGCTTTAATCAGGCGCACACTCCGCTGCCCTTCCCCGAGAAGATACAGGGCGTTTAAGCCAAAAGCCAAAAGCTCCGGATTGGGGACGTCTTCGTACGCCACGGCCTCTAAAAGTTCGGCGAAATACGCGCCCAGCGAAAAGCGCACGAGGTCCCCCGTGAGTCCCGGAAACAGCTCCACGGGCTGGGCTTCCGTCAATGTATAGCGGTCCCTTTGATTATAGAGCGTCATCTCCGAGTACATCAGAGGCTGTGCCGCCGCGGCGATGCGGCTGCCCCGCCGTCGCGCCCCCCGGGCGGAGACGGTGATTTTCCCGTGGGTGGCCGTTAAAACAGTGAGAATCTTGCTGGATTCCCTGTAAGGCGCTTCCCGCAGAACAAGTCCCGTTGTGTTTATGTACATAGCCGCTCCTCATTTCGGCATCGTTGTTTTCGCAAAAAAGCCGCCCTGTAGGCGCTGTGCTTCCGCCGCACGCAGCCTGAAGGCGGCTTTCGTGTGCATTATGGGGCCGCGTCCAAATCAGATTCGTCGCACTCCTGCTTTACGTCTTCGCTGGACGCAGGCTTTTTCGCGTAAAGGAGATAGTACTCGATATCGCCCGTCTCGGCAAACAGATCCCAAAACTTTTCATTCGACATCTTCCATCCCTCCGATGTCTTTAGTGTTCATCCGTCTGCCGGCGAATATCAGCGGTAATATTTACGCCGGATTGCAAAAGTTCCATTCAAAGAAAGTCCGCCCGATTCCGCATGGTACTTCTCCCCATTTTAAGGACATTATAGCACGACACGGAAAAAGAGCGCAACACAAGGTTCTTCCACCCGAAATACCGCGTCTTAATCTCTTTGAAAACGTTCAGCATGCGTAAAAATCAAGAAGATACGCTCAGTTTGAGCGCTCGCGCACAAAAACCGAACCGGAGCGCACCTTTTCCGGCGCATCTTCGGTTCGGTTCAGCTTCTCTGGTATCCCGTTTGCGGCCTACTCCCTGTAGCCGAAATTGCGAATCATGGCGGCGTTGTCCCGCCATTTGTCCTTGACTTTGACCCATGTTTCCATGTAGACCTTCGTGCCCATGAAGGCTTCGATTTCCTCCCGGGCTAACTGGCCGACCTTTTTGAGCATCTGGCCGTTTTTACCGATAATCATGCCCTTGTGGCTCTGCTTTTCGCAGTAAATCGTCACATCAAGGTCAATGATGCCGTCATCCCGCTCGGTAAAGCGCGTCACTTCAACCGCCGTACCGTGGGGCACCTCCCGCTCAAGGCACAAAAGCAGCTTTTCCCGCACAATCTCCGCCACAATCTGCCGGTCGGGCTGATCCGTCACCATATCCTCCGGGAACAGCGGCGGCCCCTCCAAAGCGAATTTTTCCAGCTCGTCAAGGAGCACGTCGATTCCGTCGGCATTTCTCGCAGAAATGGGCACGATGGCGGCAAAATCGTGGGCGCCGCTGTACAGGGCGATGATTTTGAGCAGCTCCTCTTTTTTCACGGTGTCGATTTTATTGATAACAAGAACCGCCGGCACATCGTTTGCCTTAATCTGCTGGATGAGCAGCTGCTCCTGCGTGCCGATATTCTCCACAGGCTCCACGAGAAGCGCCACGGCGTCAACCCCCGCCACGCTCTCCCGCACCAAGCCCACCATATATTGCCCCAGCCGCGTGCGGGCCTTGTGGAAGCCGGGCGTGTCCATCAGGACGAACTGCGTTTCGTCTCGATTTACGATTCCGTAGATTCTGTTTCGCGTCGTCTGCGGCTTAGGCGTCACGATGGATATCTTCTCGCCCACGAGGGTGTTCACCAGAGTGGACTTGCCCACGTTTGGCCGGCCTGCAATCGTGACCATTGCTGTTTTCTTTATCATTCCCATATCTCCTAAACACAAAGTAAGCACTCACCGGAACAGTTGCAAGGGTGAAAACAAGCCCCAGGGGAAACGCGCGCACGTTAGAGACAAGGCGCGATAGCGTCCCCTCCGACAGAAACACGCTGGCGCCGATAAAAACGGCCGCCGCGGCCAGCACCAGAACGCCGCCTGCGGCGAGATCTTTCACCTTCCCGATGAGCTTGTCCCACTTGGGATTCACCGCGTCAGCCAGACGCTCGATGGCGGTGTTGAAAATCTCGGCGGACAGGACAGCGGCAATACAGAGGACAGCCGCCGCCCACTGCCACGGCGCTAAACGCGCATAGATGCCGGCAATAACAGTATAAAACGCCACCGCGCTATGTATTCGGAAGTTTCGTTCCTCCCGCAAACACGCAAGTACGCCCCGAACGGCGCACTGAAAGCTCTTTTTCACTTTCCTTCCCCGATTCTCGCCATAATCGCCTTTTCCCGGCTGCGCATGAGGCGTTTGTCCGGCCCTTCGTCCACGTGGTCATACCCTAAAAGGTGTAAAACGGCGTGGACGCACAGATAAGACCCTTCCCGGGCCACGCTGTGGCCGAACTGTCTGGCCTGGGCCCGCACCCGCTCTAAGGAAATCACAATGTCCCCCAGCATGAAGCGGCCCGTGGCCGGGTCAATCCCCCGCTTGTCGGGGACGAAATGGCCGGGCACAAGCTCCTGAAGGGGAAATGAGAGCACGTCCGTGGCCTTGCCGATACGGCGGAACTTGCGGTTTATTGCGCGGATGCCCTCGTCGTCCGTCAGAAGCACGTCAACGTGGCAGGGGCAGGAGACTTTCTCCTCCTCCAGCGCCATGCGGATACTCCGCCGCAGCAGGGCGATGTCTACCATCCGCCCCGCCGCAAGGACGGTACTGCGAATGTGAATGGTATGCTTCATCACCGTTTTTTCTCCTTCGTACGCTGCTGCTGCGGCTTCCCTTTCACTTTCTCAAAACGGTCATACGCTTCGACAATCTTCGACACGAGCTGATGGCGCACCACGTCCGACCCCGTCAGGCGGCAGATTGCGATGTCCTCCATCCCCTCCAGAACCCGCGCCGCCTCCTTCAGGCCGCTTGTCTTATCCTCAGGCAGGTCGATTTGGGTAAGGTCTCCCGTGATGACGATTTTCGAGCCGAAGCCCAAGCGGGTGAGGAACATCTTCATCTGTTCCCGGGAGGTGTTTTGCGCCTCGTCGAGGATGATAAAGGAGTCGTCCAGCGTCCGCCCACGCATGTAAGCCAGGGGCGCCACTTCGATGTTGCCCCGCTCTAAGTATTTGTTGTACGTGTCCGGCCCCAGCATATCGAAAAGGGCGTCATACAGCGGGCGCAGGTAGGGGTCCACCTTACTCTGCAGGTCGCCGGGCAGAAAGCCCAGCCGCTCTCCCGCTTCCACAGCCGGACGGGTGAGGATAATGCGGTTTATCGTTTTGTCCCGAAAAGCCGCCACCGCCGCGGCCACGGCAAGATACGTCTTGCCTGTTCCCGCCGGGCCGATGCCCAGTGTGATGGTTTTATTCAAAATGGCCTCCACGTAGGCCTTCTGCCCGAGGGTTTTCGGCTTGACGGGCTTTCCTTTGGCCGTGATGCAGATAACGTCCCGGGCGAGATTTTGAATCTGGTCCGCCTTGCCGCTGCGCACAAGGCCGAGGACGTACCGCACGCTGCCGGAGTCGATGGTCTCGCCCCGGGCGGCGAGGGAGAGAAGCCCCTCCACGGTGCGTTCGGCAAGGTCAATCTGTTCGATGTCCCCTGAAATGCTGATCTCGGAATTGCGGTCTGTGATGCGCACGCCGAGTTCGTTTTCTATGAGTCGCAGGTTCTCGTCAAAGGAGCCGAATACGCTGATAATGTGCTCGAGCCTGTCAACACTCATAGTGGTTTCCGCCATACATGTCTTCTCCGTTTCTTTTGTATAGATTCCGCCGAAGGCGGTCAGTCTTGCTCTTTTTCGCTGGGACTTTGCATCTCGAGGATTTCCTCCGGCGTAAAAGGCCGTTCTGCGGCGATTTGCTCTAGGCATTCCGCGGCAAGGGACACCGTGAGAACGTCGCCCTTTAGCGTTGAAGTAAAGTTTGTGGACGTAATCTGCCCGTCCCCAATGGTGCGGGACAGGCGCGCTAAAAGCCGCTTTTGAAGAATCTGCTCCGCCTCTAAAATCGTCATCTCCGCCTGCCTAGGCGCGTACTCGCGGTACGTCTCCCGGACGACGGAAATGGGCAGCACGTTTCCCGTGGGGAGGGTCAGCTTTTTTACCGTTGTCATCTTATCATAATCTGTAAACGCAATTCTACTGTTAAAATATAAATTTAGCCTTCCGCCGGCAAAAAACAAGGCGGTTTTTGTCTTTTCCCGGCCGGTAAATTCCTTTGTGGTCATGGTCAGGGGCATGGAGGCGGACAGGTCATACCACGTGCGGGCCCAGACCTCCGCCATGGCGTGGACGGCGCGCTTTCCGGAGGAGAGGGAGTCCATGATGCCCGTCACGAGCAAATCCCCCGCCTGCACCGTATCCCCTTCTTTGACGACGTTCTTCCCCTCCAGCACGCTCATGCGCTTTATGATTCCCGACTTGACGGCGTAGACCATAATCGGCTCCGTTTTATCGAGAATCTCCGGCTTGTCAATCCGCTCCCGCACCAAAACCTGCGCCCGGCTGCCGCTCACGTTCACGGCAATCCACTGCAGTTTCGGGATTTTAAGGAGCATGTCGTTGGCGATGGCTTCGGAGGAAATGGTGGGCCCGAAGGAGCCGATGCCCACCCCCAGTTCGTCCAGCGCCTCGAGGATTTCCCGGGCGGAGAGGGTCTCGTTCCCGCTCACGTTGATTTCCCAGACGAATAGGGAGAGGCTCCAGACGGCAAGGAGCATGGCAACAAGGCCGATGAGAAGGGCGTGGCGCCGCCGAAGCCGCCAGAGGAAGAAGGGCACGCCGACTTTGCGGGTGCGC
The DNA here is from genome assembly GCA_012838125.1 of Papillibacter sp. GTDB lineage: Bacteria > Bacillota > Clostridia > Oscillospirales > Oscillospiraceae > Sporobacter. The sequence goes on along the minus strand of DUPW01000026.1, from coordinate 3,407 downwards.
TCGATGGTAAATCCGCCCCGCTGGGCCAGATCACCCAGCTTTCTGTAGCCGGGATGGTAGACGGAAAACTCCACGGTGGTGGGGCCGACGCGCTCGTAATCCCAGAAGGGGATGTGGTTTTGCGCGCAGATATTCATCACCCGCTCGGGATACGGGCTCTCCGCCCTGACGCGGACAGTTCCGAGGAAGAAGTTTACAGCGCTTTTCATCGCCGGTCCCTCTATTCAAACTCAATGGACAGGAGGCTGCCCCGGATAAGCATTTCCTCGGCGCTCATGGCGGCAATTTCAAGGTTTTCCCCCCGCAGCTTAAGGATGAGCTTTCCGCCGTTAATCACAATGAGGCTGCTGTCGTATTCCAATATCCCTTTATGGCACTCGATATGCAGCCGCCCGTTCCCCACGAGAGTGAGCTTCGGCAGCCCGGCAATCACCTCGCCGGGCAAATCGAACACATCAATCGCGCGGGTGACGATTCCTTTTCTTCTGTCTTTCACCGTAGCACCCCCTTGGACTATTCCGTTAATACTTATGCGCCCGGAGGAAAAAATACGCCGCCGGGCGCATAAGCTTTTCCGAGACGGAGGTGAGGAAGTGGTAAAAGTCAGCCGCATCAAGCGCTATGTATACGATTTTGCCGTCTTCGCAGGGCTTGCCCTGTGCGCCGCGGCACTCCTTCTCTACCCACAGGAGTCCATCGGCGCGGCGAAAAACGGCCTAACACTGTGTTTTAACGTAATTATCCCCTCCCTGTTCCCCTTTTTTGTGCTCTCGTCCATGATTGTAAATCTCGGCTTCGCCCGCTACTTCGGCCGGGCTTTAGAGCCTGTGATGCGCCCGCTGTTTAATGTGGGGGGCGCCTGCTCCACGGCCTTTGTGCTGGGGTTTATCGGGGGCTACCCCGTGGGCGCCCGGACGGTAATTGCCCTGTATAAAAACGGCACCTGCTCGAAGACCGAAGCGGAGCGGATGCTCTCCTTCTGCAACAACTCCGGTCCGGCTTTTATCTTCGGCGTGGTGGGGGCGGGAGTCTTTGCCAGCAGCAGCGTGGGGCTCCTTTTGTATCTGGCCCACACGGTGGCCTCCGTCTGCGTGGGGCTGCTCTTCCGAAACTGGGGCGCAGGACAGGAGGCCACCGGCGGAACGCGCCGCAGCATCGCCGCCGCCGCGCAGCCCTTTGCTCCGGCTTTTACCGACGCGGTGAAGTCCTCCTTCCTGTCGATGCTCAACATTTGCGCCTTCGTCCTGTTCTTTACGGTTCTCATCAGCCTGCTCACCCTCACGGGGCTTATCCCCGCCCTGTCGGCGGCCTTCGGGCGCCTCTTCGCCCCCCTTGGTTTTGACAGGGAGTGGATTGAGCGGCTTCTCACCGGCATCATCGAGCTGTCCTCCGGCGTGGCGAGCCTGCGGGGAGCCACTGCCTCCCTCTACCGCTCCATGGCCACGGCGGCCTTCATGCTGGGCTGGGCGGGCCTTTCCATCCACGCCCAGGTCCTCTCCTTCATTGCCGACAGCGGCCTGTCCGTCAAGACGTACTTCTTCGGAAAGCTCCTCCACGGTCTCCTCTCCGCCGTCTTTGCCTCGATTTTAGCCCGCATCTTCGTGTTCCGCCTGCCGGCGGGGGTCTATCTGGCGGAGCAGGTGCGGGCAATGGCGTCTCTGAGCTTCGGCGCGGCGCTGCAAATCTCCTGCCTGAGCGCGGGGCTGATTCTGATTTTCTTCATCATCACCGCCCGTCGAGCCAAAGTGCGCAGAGAGGCGCATAAAATGCAGGGCGGGAAAAAGCGCTCCCTCAAGAAATAGCAAAGCACCCTTCCCCGTCGTGAAGAGAAAGCGCCATACATCCCAATAAAGAAAGAGCAGGTGCATTCGCACCTGCTCTTGTTTTTTAATCTCTGATTTTAGTTTAATATCCGCGCGAGGAAGGCCCGCGTGCGCTCCTCTTTGGGGTTTGTGAAGATTTCGTCCGGCGCCCCTTCTTCCACGATGGTGCCGTTGTCCATGAAGACGACGCGGTTGGCCACATCCCGGGCAAACCCCATCTCGTGAGTCACCACAATCATGGTCATGCCCTCCCGGGCGAGGTTCTTCATGACCTCCAGAACATCCCCCACAAGTTCAGGATCCAGTGCGCTGGTGGGCTCGTCAAAGAGCAGCACTTTCGGCTCCATGGCAAGGGCCCGGGCGATGGCGACACGCTGCTGCTGCCCGCCCGAGAGAGTGGAGGGCATGGCGTTGGCCTTTTCCGCAAGGCCGACTTTTTCAAGCAGCTCCATGGCCGATTTCTTCGCCTGCTCCTTCGACTTCATGCGCGTGAGGACAGGCGCCAGCGTGATGTTTTCCAGCACGGTTTTAAGGGGAAAGAGGTTAAAATGCTGGAACACCATGCCCACTTCTTCCCGCAACTGACGAATGTCCGTTTCGCGGCTCATAATGTCCTTGTCCCGGTAGATGATCTGGCCGCTGGTGGGGCGCTCTAAGAGATTGATGCAGCGCAGGAGCGTGCTCTTGCCCGACCCGGAGGGGCCGATAATGCACACCACTTCCCCTTCCCGCACGTGTAGGTCAATCCCGGTGAGGACGGTTAAACTATCAAAATCTTTTCGCAGGCCGTTTATTTGAATCATTTCGTCGCCCCCATTCTTTTTTCCACGGCTTTCTGAAGCAGAATGAGAACGGATATAATTGCAAGGTAGAACAGCGCAAGCACCGTGTAGGCGGGAATCGTGTTAAAGCTCATGGCCGCGTAGTTTTGCGCCTGATGGGTAATCTCATTCACCGTGATAACAGACAGCAGCGCCGTGTCTTTCACGGCGATGATGAACTGGTTGCACAGCGCCGGGAGCATGGCCCGAAACGCCGGCGGGATGATGATGTGCACCAGCGTCTGAAAGGGGCTGAGTCCCAAAGACAGGCCCGCTTCCCGCTGCCCCACCGGAACGCCCTGAAGGGCCGAACGCACAATTTCGGCGATAAAGGCGCCGGCGTTGAGGGAGATGACGATAATGCCCACCGTGGTGGCCGGGATATGACTGCCCACTATTTTCGGCAGGACGTAATAGACGTACAGCGCCAAAACGATGAGCGGAACCCCGCGAATCACCCAGATATAGGCGTCGGCCAGCCACTTTAAGATTCTAATTTTGCACTGCAGCGCGTAGCCAATCAGGCTCCCGATGACAAAAGCAAAAACAATGCCGAGGACGGCGATAATGAGCGTGAGCTTGAGTCCCGTGAGGAGCATCGGCAGCAATACGCTTAAAAAATCGAGCGACATAGTGTGAATCCTTCCTATCCGTTTTGGGTCCGTCTCGGAGGGCCTTAACGGATAATTGCCTCAAAAATCCGGACTGTATCACCCGTCCGGCGGGGAAAAGCGCAAAGAAAGGGCTGTAAGGCCGCTTTCTT
>DUPW01000025.1 GCA_012838125.1 Papillibacter sp. | reverse complement strand
GCCCATTGTGAAGGCTGACAGCAGTCGGGTGCACGGGCACATGATGATGAAGGAGATGCTCAGGCCCCGAAGGGACGGGCGGCCGGGTCTTCTTATCTTTAACACGTGCCGCGGCCTTGCTCGGGACCTGCAGGCGATACAGGCTGACGAATTAAACCCGAACGACTGCGCCCGGGAGCCCCACGACGTGACCCACAGTGTGGACGCTCTTCGGTATTTCTGTGTCTCCCGCACCCTCAGGGGCGAAAAGGGTGCGGTGGATTCCGGGACAGACGAGATGCCGGATTACAACATCTTTATGACGGGAGGGGAGGCGCCGCGGGATTTTCTGACGTACTGACGGTTCGGGATAAACAGACAGGAGAGGATGGTTTTATGGAGATGCTGGTGTGGCTTTTGGCGCAGATACTCATCGTGCTGCTCACGGTGACGGCGGGCGGGGCGTTAGCGTGCTCCGTGAGCCTGAGAAAAAGGTTTCATCGTTTTAAGGATGAGACGGAGCAGGTGTTGGAGGGGCTGCGCCGCGACCTGGAGGGTCTGCAGAGCGGCAATTCGGAGGAGGCGGAGGATGAGGAGGAGAAGAAGGCCCGGGCCGCCGAGCGGCTGTTTACAGAGGGGCTCAATAGTATTTTAGGATACGATTTTGCCGCCAGGGAGAGTGAGCGGGTATGAGAGGACATGAGAAAGGGCGAAAGGGCTCCGGCGGGATAACCGCCGAGAGCGTTTGGAAGGAGTACGAGAAGGGCCTTGCCTTTAAGGCGCAGATTGGGCTGTTTGACACGGTGCGCGTCAATGAGAACTTTTTCATCGGAAAGCAGTGGGAAGGGGTGGCGTCCAACGGGCTGCCCACGCCGGTGTTTAACTTCTTAAAGCGCCTTGTACTGTTTACGGTGTCCAGCATTACATCCAATTCCGTCAAACTGCAGGCGTCTCTCATCCGGGAAAAGGGGGCGCCGGCGAAGGTGAGGGCCCTTGTGGACGCCGTAAACGCAGAGTTTGAGCGGCTCTTTGAGCGAAACGACATCCTCGCCCTCACCCGGGAGATGATGCGCAACACCGCCGTGGACGGGGACGGGTGTCTGTATACATACTGGGACACGGAGCTGGAGACGGGCGGGATGACAAGGGGCGGCATCGTCACCGAAGTGATTGAGAACACTCGGGTGTTCTTCGGAAACGTGAACGACCGGCGGGTGGAGAAGCAGCCTTACATCATCCTCTCCCGGCGAGAGATGGCGGATGCCCTGCGGGAGCGGGCGCGGCTTTATGGGTGCGAAGGCTGGGAGACTATCCGCTCCGATACGGACGACAACGGCTCCGACACGGCCCGTATGGTCGATGACAAGGCGACGGTGCTCATCCGGTTCTGGAGAAACCGCGAGACGAGGACGATTTGGGCCTGCGAGACGGCAAAGGGCGTCCTCCTGCGGGCGCCCTGGGATACGGGGCTGAGGCGGTATCCCATTACGTGGATTAACTGGGATTACGTCACCGACTGCTACCACGGGCAGGCCATGCTGACGGGGCTGATTCCGAATCAGATTTTTATCAACAAGCTCTACGCCATGAGCATGATTTCCCTGATGACAACGGCGTATCCGAAGGTGGTGTACGACCGGACGCGCATCGCCAAGTGGGATAACCGTGTGGGAGCGGCCATTCCCGTTGCGGGCGGGGATATGAGCTCTGTGGCGCGGATTATTGATCCGGCGCAGATTTCTCCTCAGATAGCCCAGTTTATTCAGATGGCTGTTCGGGAGACGCAGGCAAACCACGGGGCCACCAGCGTGGCCCTCGGCGAGGCGAGGCCCGAGAACACCTCCGCAATTACCGCGCTACAGAAGGCTTCGGCCGTTCCAAGTGAGCTGACGCGCCATAACCTCTACCGCTGCCTTGAGGATTTAGGGCGCATTTACCTCGACTTCATGGGCGAGTACTACGGTGTCCACATTCCCGATGGGGGGACGATTGATGAGGCGGTTGATTTTTCGATGCTTGGAAATGTCGGCGTGTCTCTGAGGCTCGACGTGGGGGCGTCCTCCTACTGGTCCGAGATTGCGGCAGTGCAGACCCTCGACAATCTCATGGCGGCGGGGAAGATTGACATGGCGGACTACCTTGAAAGGCTGCCGGAGGGGTATATCGCCCGAAAGCAGGAGCTTTTGGACAAGGTGCAGGCCCGCACCGAAATGGGAGCGGAGGCGCCGGCACAAAAGGCTGCGCGCCCTGATACGAAGGATGCGCTCATTGCCCTCGGGCAGTTTGCGTTGTCGTGATGGTGGGTGCCTGAATGGCGGTGTTTTTGCGGAAAAGCGGCACCGCAATCGGAAAATGGGTGCCCTTCAGGCGGGAAATTTATGTTGAACGGATGTTCAAGCAAATTGATGCAACGGGCAAAACCAGCCCTGAGCATAGATGCCCGACCAGAGGCGAAAGGAGACGGAAATGGTTCATACAGACCTAAGCGACGCCACGGTGCCAGTGGAGCGTGTGGAGGGGGCCACACCAGCGCCCGAGGACGCGGCCGGCTTGCACACGGCAGAAGGCGGCGCCAAAGTGGCGGAGGACGGCGCCAAAGTGGCGGAGGACGACGTCGGAGAGCAGGAAGTTTATACGCTGAAGTACCTGGGAGAGGAAATTGCCGTAACCCGCGATGAGCTGATTCGCCTTGCGCAAAAGGGGCGGGACTACGACCGCATACGAAGCCGCGCGGAGAAGCTGGCGGCGCAGCTAAAAGAGCTGACGGGCGGTGCGGCGGCGGGGACCGCCAATTGGGAAGTGCCGAAAGGGGAGGCAGAGGTGAAGGCGGCGACCCGTAAGGGGCGGGAAGTGGCTAGCCGTGATGAGATTCCCGCGCGGGAGGAATCGGTCGCTGATGGGATGCGGATGCAGGGAGCCTCCGGTGTGGATTGGGGGCGGAGCCTTTCGTCCGGTGAGGTGGCGGCTGCCCGGGCGGTTCCTATTGGCGATGAGGCGTTGCGGAAGGCGGTCTTCGGCGACGAGGCGAAAGTCCGGGCGGCGTATTCCCGTGACATTAAGATGCAGGCAGCTTCTGACAGCCGTGAGGCGAAGGGCGGGAAGACGGCTCCTAGAGGGGAAGCGGCGATAGTAGACGCTTCCGATGCGGGGGAACAGCCGCTAGGCGGCGAGGGGAAATTACCGCAAGCGGGTGCGAGGGAGAGGGGCTTCCCCGAGGGGGCGGGAAGCGTCAACCCCGATGACATATTGCCAAAGGAGCGGAGAAGCGAGAACTTCGCTGATACGCTGTGGCGTGAGCGGGAGAGTGAAAACGCCGCTGGCGCACATCGGTGGGAGCGTGAGAGCGAAAACCCTGCCGACGCACTACCTGAGCGGGAAAGGGAGAGTTCCGCTGAGGCGTCGGGGCAAGGGCCGGGGAGCGAAAATCCCGATGCCCTGCGGCGGGAGCGGGAGATTGAGGATTTCCTGCGGGTTTACGGGCCGGTTAAGGCCGAGGCCATACCGGAGGCGGTGTGGCGGGAGGTGAGCCGCGGCGTTTCGCTTCTCACGGCGTATCAGGTATATGAAAACAGACTGCTCCGGGCGGCGCTGGCCGCCGAACGTCTGGCCAGGAGCAACGCCACAAGAGCCGTCGGCTCCGGAGCGACGGCGGGCGGGTTTCTCCGAGGCGACTTAATTGAGGACGACTGGTATAAGCGGGATTAAAGAAAAGGAAAAGGAGTGACGTGATTGTCTATCAATCTCACAACGAAGTATTCAACCCTCATTGATGAGCGTTTCAGCAGGGAATCCATTACCGACGCGTACGCCGGTAAGAAGTTCGACTTTGACGGGGCCCAGAGCATTAAAATCTACACCGTTGACCGCGTGAAACTGAGCGACTACAGCCGAACCGCCGAAAGCGGCCGCTTCGGTAAAATCAGCGAGCTGGGGGACTGCGTTCAGACGCTGACGATGACGCAGGATAAGTCCTTCACCTTTGCCATCGACCACGGCAATGCGGCGGACCAACTGAACGTCAAGCACTGCAACGAGCAGCTGAAATCCCACTGGGACGAGGTCTGCACGCCGGCCATTGACATCTATCGCTTGAGCAAATGGGCAAACGGCGCCGGGCTTGGCGTTCTTGACCCCACGCCCCTGACCAGCGAGACGATTATGCGGGCGATTCTCACGGCGTCGGCGGCTATGAGCAACCGCCTTGTGCCGAAAAAGAACCGCGTACTGCTTATCTCCGAGTCCCTGTACATCGAGACGAAGATGTCCAGAGAGATTATGGCCGTTGACACCCTGGGGGCTGAAGCCATTAAAAACGGCTGCGTGGGGCGCATTGACGGCATGGACGTTGTGCCCGTTATCGACAGCTATCTGCCGGCGGGTATCAACTTCATGATTAAGTACAAGGATGCCACGGCAGACCCCATGAAGCTCAAGGTTCTGCGGGTTCAGAAGAACCCCCTGGGCTTCGACGCCGATATCGGCGAGTGTCGGTTCTACCACGACAGCTTCGTACTCGATGCGAAGGTGGACGGCATTTTCGTCCACGCAGTGAGCGGGATGTGCCCTGTGCCCACGTTTACGGGGACGCAAAGCGTGACTATTACCTGCGAGGGTGCCGGCGTCATTCGTTATACCACGGACGGCTCCAATCCAAAGACCTCCCCCACGGCGGCGGTGTACACCGGCCCCGTGGCCCTCGAAGCAGGCCAGACTCTGCGGGCTTACGGCGCGAAGGAGGGCCTTGTGAACTCTCCCATCGCCGCCTTTACCCGCAAGGCTTAAGACGAACTGTGACTGGGTGCGGCGGCAGCGATTGCTGCCGCCGCCAACCGAAAGGAGTGAGACTTGTGGCAGCGACGGCGGAGAGGATTTATCGCGCAGCGCTGGCTTTAATGGACGAGCCGGAGGCGTATGAGCACTACAAGAGCCGGGCCATTGCGGTTCTCAACCTGCTCTGCGGCGAGCTGGCATTGCGCTTTGGGCCATCGGAGGCAGAAGGCCGGCGGCCGGCAGTTCGAGAGGTGGCGGAGATGACGGAGGAGTTGGAGCTGGACGAGGCGGCGGCCCGCCTCATTCTGCCCTACGGCCTTGCGGCCCACCTCATGAGTGACGTAAGCCCCGATACGGCGAATTTCTTTCAGCAGCGGTACGAGGAGCTGGTCTTCCGGGCACTCGACGCGTACACCCGTCGGCCGGAGCCGATTGAGGACGTCTACGGCGGGATTTCGGGGGAGGCTGCGCCATGGCGGTAATCCCGAAAAGCTACAGAGAAAAGACAGCGGCGATTCGAAGCTGGCTTGGCGTAAACGAAAGCCCGGACGGCGCAGGGGTAAAGTACGGCGAGGCGGTGAAAATGGTGAACTTCGCCGTCACCCGGGAGGGGGCCCTTGTCAAAAGGCCGGGGACAAAGACGGTGATGGGGCTGGCCAGCAGTTACGGCGTTGCCATATCGCCTGAGGCGGAGGTGGTGCGGACGGATTTGAACGCGCCGGCCTGGTCTGTGACGGCGTATCCGGCGGTGACGGTGAATGAAGCGGGTGTCCTTGAACTGCTCGGTGAGCCGGTGACGGTGACGGAGGCGAATGTATCGTCCTACACGTCCCACTACTGCCGGCTGCAGGGCGGGGCGGTCTACCGCATCGGGGCCATTGAGTACGAGGCGCCGGCGGAGGGAATCGCCGTTCCGGGCGGGAAAGTGCAGCTTGGAGCGGCGACGCTTGTAACCCTTCTGGCGTATCAGCTTGAAGCCATTCTTCATGCTTCCCTTCGTGTGGCAGGGGGCGCGCTTGTTCTGGAAAACAACGTCCCGAAGGCGGACGCCGTGGGCAAATACTTCCGGTACGACCGTGTCTATCGGATTGAGGCGATTGTGGAGGTGGGGGAAGGCCATCCCGTCTACGGGCCGGCTGTGCGCCTGAGCTGCCGGCCCGTCACCGTGGCGGGGGATGACGTCTACCGCTGGAAGTTTTACCCCGTTTCCGCCGCGCCGAACGCCGGCGTGACGCCCGTACAGGGAATCTGGAGCGGCCATGTGGCGGGGCGGGAGTATATCGTTGCGGCCTGCAGCGGCCATTTGTGGTCCCTCGCCCTGCAGGAGGGCGTGTGGACGAAGAGGGACCTCGGGTCCCTTCCGACGCCGGGGCGGGTGACGATGTTCGGTTACGGGGAGAAACTCTATATCCTAAACGGCGATGAGTATTACGTCTGGGACGGGGATGCGATTTCCACGGTGTCCGGCTATCGGCCCCTGGTGGCGGTGAGCGTTCCCCCCTCCGGCGGCGGTGAGACCCTTCAGCGCATCAACCGCCTTACGGGGCAGCGACGTGTGCGTTTTTCACCCGACGGGACGGCGAAGACCTTTACCCTGCCGGAAAAGGGGTTTATTACCGTGGACTATGCCTGCCTAGTGGGCGGGGGGAGCCTCGCCGTGGCCTCATACGATTCTAACGGCGGGACGGTGACCCTTGCGCAGGCGCCTGAGGCGGGGACGAACACGGTGGAAATCGGGTACACGATGCCGAATACGCTTCGGGGGCAGGTGACGAAAATGCGCTTTGCCGAGACGTATAACGGCGCCACGGACAACCGCGTTTTTCTCTATGGCGACGGGTCCAACAAGGCCATTTACTCTGACCTCGATTACGATGGGATGCCCACAGCGGAGTATTTCCCGGACTTGAGCGAAGTGGCCGTGGGTGACGCCAACACCCCCGTTACGGCGATGATTCGCCATCACGACAGGCTCCTTGCATTTAAGCTTGATTCCGCCTACTCCATCGCCTACGACACAGTGACCCTTCCGGGCGGGATGGTGACGGCGGGGTTTATGGTCCGCACCGTCAACCGGGACATCGGCTCGGCGGCTTACGGGCAGGCCTGCCTTGTTGTCAATCACCCGCGCACCCTTGACGCAGGCGGCATTTACGAGTGGGTGGCCGCCTCCGGTTCGGGGAACATCACGCCGGACCAGCGGAGCGCCCGGCGCGTCTCCCACAAGGTGGAGCAGACGCTTCGTACCATGGATTTGAGCCGGGCGACGGCCTTTTACGATAAAATCGGCCACTGCTACTACGTTGTGCAGGGGGGTGCGGCCGTTGTGCAGAACATGGAAAACGGCGCGTGGTACACATACAGCAGCTTCCCCGCAGTGTGCATGATTGCCTACCGGGACGAGCTGTACTTCGGGACGGAGGAGGGGACTATCCGGCTCGTGTCCCGGGAGTACGCAAGCGACGACGGCGAGGCGATTGCGGCGGTGTGGGAGAGCGGCGCCATGGATTTCGGCGCAAGCTCCCGCAGTAAGGTCTCCTCCGATGTCTACGTCACCGTAAAGCCGGAAAAGAACGCCCAGGTGAAGGTTTCTGTTCGCTCTGACCTGCGGGGCGATTACGACGGGGCGGTGCTCGGGCAGGAGCATGAAACGGAGGAGCTGACGGTTTCTGCGGGTCTTCTGTCCTTTCGGGGGATGAATTTTTCCAGCTTGAGTTTCGGGACGAACAGGCTGCCGCGGGTAAAAAGGCTGAAGGTAAGAGTGAAGAACTATGCCTATTTCCGGCTGATTTTCGAGACGAACACAAACTGGAGCACTGCCACGGTTTTGGGGGCCGAAATTACGGTGCGCCACAGGGGCGCGATACGATAGGAGGGGGATGCGGTGGCTTATACGCCTTTGGAAGACGACCTTGACATTATTTCAAAGCTGGACGATGAGCCGAACGACCATCAGGGGCTTACGCCCGCCCAGCTCAAAGCCCGTTTTGATTTGGCGGGCAACAAAATTAAAAAGTACATAAACGACACGCTCCTGCCGGAAATGGCTCAGGCCGTGGAGGGCTGCGTGCCGATGACGCGCACTGTAAACGGGAAGGCGCTGAGTGAGGATATCGCCCTCACCGCGCAGGATGTGTTGGCCATGCCGGCGGGGACATTCATTCCCACGGCGCTGGCTGATTTGAATGAAGATTCAACGCACCGGACGGTGACGGACGCGGAAAAGGCGGCGTGGAACGCAAAGGGCGCCCTT
>DUPW01000024.1 GCA_012838125.1 Papillibacter sp. | reverse complement strand
CCAGAGAAGTGCCGATGAGAGCTGTCGGCGAATTTCGCATAGCGCCGGCGCCGATGAAGAGCGCAACCGCTAAAACCACGACGACGGCCGCGGCAATAAGCGCCTTTCGCGGCAGCCTTTTCTTAACACCACTGCCCGCCGGCGGATTTGCCGGCTCCGTGGTGCCGGATGACCTCGACTGCTCTTTTACAGCCACAGGCCCCGCCGCTGCTTCAGGCGCCGCCGCGCCGGCATCATTCTGCACCTTATCGTCAAGTGGCTGTGCCGCGTTAACCGGCTCCTCAGCCGCTGGTGCAGCGGGCGTGCCACAGTGGGGGCAAAACTTGGCAGTTGCTTTTACTTCCTTGCCACAGTTTCCACAAAACTTCATGTTCTACCGTCCTTCCGAAACACTTAATCTGCTTCATTATATTGGATGCGCCATTGTTTTGCAAAGGGTTCTTCCGAAATCTGTCGAAAATGGTCAGTTTTTTGTGACAGTTAAAGCGGCCGCCATGGGCCGAGGGAAAGAACTCTTCGAAAAAGCGCACAATACCCACTTATATATATCGGTCAATTCGCGGGATAAAAAAGGGTACAGCCGGAACAAATCCTTGTTCCGGCTGTATGTATTCTATGATGGGTTTACGCTGCAAATTCCATGTTGTGGTAATAGGTGATGCCCGCAATCATGAACTCGTAGCCCTTGAGGTCCGGCGCGACGGCTCTGGCGCTGACGATTTCGCACAGGCCGTACCACGGGTCCTCCTCTACCCAGAGCTTCAGGGCTTCAAAGAGCTTGTTGTTGCGCTCCACGGGGTCGTAGGTGGAGATGGCCCCCATGCTCAGCTCGCCGTATTTGTCGCGCTCAGGTCCGGACCAGCCAAGCGGGATGAAGGTGATGTACATCGCCATGATGTCCACGGCCAGCATACTGGGAGCCGACGGGGTGAAGATGGCGATTTCATAGTTGGAGGCGTCCATGAGGATGCCGAAGTAGGTGGCCTGGTCGTAGTTGACGATTTCAGAATCCACGCCGATGTCAAGAAGGTTGGCCTGAATCATCTCCGCGATGGTGATGTGGCCCGAGGCGCCGTTGGTGATGATGCGCAGCTTCTTTCCCTTCAGGCCCGCCTGCTCCGCCAGCTCCTCGGCCCGCGCGGGATCATAGCCGGTGGAGTATGTCTCGTGCAGGTTGAGGAACCGCTCCTCGAAGTCGGCAAGGCTGTGGGATGTGGGGTAGTCCGTGACGGAGGACACACCGTCGAACAGAACGTCCACGATGGCCTGCCGGTCGATGGCGTGGCTCACGGCCCAGCGGGCTTCCTTCGACTCCATAGGGTTGCCCGGCAGCATGCTAAACAGCGTCACGTAGTTATAACCGGAGTTGGAAATCAGGACGTCATAGCCCAGAGAATCCACGTAATCGGCTTCCGTGATGGAGATGGTGGCCATGTCGACGTCGCCAGTCTCCAGAGCGTTGATAATCTGGGCTTCCTCGTTGATGACCTTAAACTCCAGATTCTTAATCTTTGGAGCGCCGCGCCAGTAGTCCTCGCGGGCTACCGCCTTCACGTGGCTGTTCGTGACGTATTCTGTCACCGTGTACGGGCCCGTGCCGATGGGGTTGCGGGAGAGGTCCAGCTCGTCAAAGGATTCCTTATCCATAATGAACATGGAGGCAAGTCCCGGCTCCTGGGAGGCGTTGTACTCGGTGTACCACAGGTCGATGGTGTAGTCATCCACTACGCTGGTCTTCTCAAAGTCTACTACTTTGACGTTGAGGAAGAACTGCGGGTCGGCGGCGCACATCTCCATGGTGAACATGACGTCCTCAGCGGTGAGGGGATTGCCGTTGGAGAAGGTGACGCCTTCGCGAATTTTCAGCGTGTACTGCAGGTCGCTGATCCGCTCGAGGCCCGTGGCGAGAATCCATTCCCGGGTTCCGTCGGTCTTCGTGTCGTACAGGGGCTCATAGAAGGCGTAGAGGACGCTTAAGAATCCGCCCGTCACGCCCAGGGGGTAGAGTGTGCCGCTGTCCTGCATGGCGGCGATTTTCAGGGTTCTGTCGGGGTCCTTCTGTGAGGCGGGGGTCTGCGTTTGCTGCTGACCGGGGGTCTGCTGACCCGGGTCCTGACTGGCTTTCTTACCTCCGCAACCGGCCAGAATAGACAGGGCGAAAAGAACGGCAAGCGCCAAAGCCAGAAATTTCTTCGCTTTCATCATGCCTTATTGACCTCCTCTAAATCGTTAATTTCCTTGTAGCAACAACAGGAGACGAAATGTCCCGGAGCGCACTCTTCCAGTTTCTGCGGCTTATTGCACTCTTCCCGGGCGTACCGGCAGCGCGTCATAAACCGGCAGCCCGGTTTGGGGTTGATGGGCGACGTGATTTCGCCCGTCAGCAGAATACGCTCTTTCCTGTTGTGGATGCTTGGAATGGGAATTGCCGAAAGAAGCGCCTTTGAATAGGGGTGGCGTAGATTGGCAAACAGCTCATCCGCCGGCGCCTTTTCCACCACCTGCCCGAGATACATGACCATGATGTCGTTCGATATGTACTTGACGACGGAGAGGTCGTGGGTGACGAACATGTACGCCAGCCCCCGCTCCTCCTGCAGGTCCAACATGAGATTGATGACCTGCGCCTGAATCGATACGTCCAGAGCGGAGACGGGTTCGTCGCAGACGATGAACTTCGGCTTTAAGGCCAGAGCCCGGGCGATGCCGATGCGCTGCCTGCGCCCGCCGTCCAGCTCGTGGGGGTAGGAGTTTTCAAGCCGCGTCGCCAGGCCCACAGTGTCCATGAGCTGGCGCACTTCCGCGTGCATAGCCGCTCGGGACATGCCGCCCTTTAAGATAAGCGGCTCCATAATCGCTTCGCTCACCGTCATGCGCGGGTCCAAAGAAGAAAAGGGGTCCTGAAAGATAATCTGCATCTGCTCCCGCAGCTTTCGAAGCTCCCGCTTCTTCGGGCGGGTGATGTCCTTCCCCTCGAAGAAAATCTGTCCGTCAGTCGGCTCGATGAGGTGCAGAACCGTCCGGCCGAGGGTCGTCTTTCCGCAGCCGGATTCGCCCACGACGCCGAGGGTCTTCCCCTTTTCAAGGGTGAAACTCACGCCGTCCACCGCGTGGAGCAGGCCGGCGCGGGATTTAAAGTACTTTTTCAGGTCGCGCACTTCTAACAGAGGCGTCATACGGCGGCACCTCCCTTCTCCTTTGCCCGGACGCACTTGACAATGTGCCCGGGTTCCGTTTCAACGTCCGGCGGCGCTGCAGCGCAGGCCTCGATGGCGTCCGGACAGCGATCGCGGAACCGGCAGCCGATAGGCAGATTCGTCGGGTCCGGCATCATGCCCTTGATGGGCTTCAGGCGCCGGTCCTTTGTGTCCAGCTTCGGCAGGGAGCCGAAGAGGCCCAGGGTGTACGGGTGCTGGGGATTGTCAAAGATGTGCTCCACCGTTCCGCGCTCCACGATTTCGCCGGAGTATGTCACGGCCACGGTTTCGCAGAACTCCGCCACCACGCCCAAGTCGTGTGTGATGAGCATGACGGAGGTCTTAAACTTCTCCTTTAGGGAGCGCATCATGTCCAGAACCTGCGCCTGAATGGTCACATCCAGCGCCGTGGTGGGCTCGTCGGCCAGAAGCAGTTCCGGGTTGCAGGCCAGAGCCATGGCGATGACCACACGCTGTTTCATGCCGCCTGAGAACTGGTGCGGGTATTCACCGAATCTGTCCATGGGGATACCCACCGTCTCCAGCATGTCGCAGGCGCGGCGGTCCGCCTCCGCTTGAGTGATTTTATTGTGCCGGCGGATGGCCTCGGCAATCTGGTAGCCCACCGTTTCGATGGGGTTGAGGGCCGTCATCGGGTCCTGAAAAATCATGGCAATCTGGTTGCCCCGGACCTTCTGCATCTCCTTCTCCGGCAGGTCCAGAAGATTCTGGTCCTTAAAACGGATTTCGCCGGAGACGATTTTTCCCTGAGGGTTGGGGAGAATCCGCATGATGCTCTTGGCGATGGTGGTCTTGCCGGCCCCCGTTTCGCCAACGATGCCGATGGTCTCCCCCTGCCTGATGGCAAGGTTTATGTTGTTGACGGCGTAAATCGTCGCGTCGTCCGTCTGGTACTGGACGGCGAGGTTTCTGATATCGAGTAAAGTATCTGCCATAGTCGTCCCCCTAGTTCTTCAGACGTGGATCCAGCGCATCCCGCAAGCCGTCGCCCAGCAGGTTGCAGGCGAGGACGCTAATCATGACGCAGATACCGGGGTACAGCGCATGGGTGGGATACTGACGCATGACACCGCGGGCATCGGCAATCATGGCGCCCCATTCCGGAATCGGCGGCTGCGCGCCCAGACCGATATAGCTCAGCGCCGAACCGGCCAGAATGCAGCTGCCGACGCCCATCGTAATCTGAACAATCAGCGGGCCGATGGCGTTGGGAACGATGTGCTTGAAGATAATCCGCGCATTGCTGGCGTTAATGGCTCGGGAGGCTTCCACATATTCCTTCTCCCGCACGGTCAGCACGGACGCGCGCATGATGCGGGCATAGCCCGGTACGGTGCCCACGCCGAGGGCGATGATGGCGTTTTTAAGGCTCGGGCCCATAATGGCCGCCAGAGAGACGCTCAGCAGGAACATCGGGATGGCCTGATAGATATCGAGCAGGCGCATGCTGAGGTTATCCACCCAGCCGCCGTAATAGCCCGCTACAGAACCGATTAAGATGCCGACGACCGCCGCAATGGCCACGGCCAGAACACCCATCTGCAGGGACTGACGGGAGCCCCATATCAGGCGGCTGAGTATGTCGCGCCCGAGCCGGTCGTTGCCGAGAAGGTGCTGCGCGCTGGGGGGCGCGTTTTTCAGCTTGGCGTTCTGCTGCGCGTAGTGGTACGGGGCCAGCACGGGAGCCAAGATGGCCACGAGGATAATCAGGCACAGCACAATAAGCGCCACAACGGAGAGCTTACTCTTTTTGAGCTGGCGCCATATATCACGCAGCCTCGACTGCTTCTTCCGTCTGTTTTCCATGCTGTTTCCCCTCCTTCCTCTTTGCTTTCGTGTACTGGGAACGGATTCTCGGGTCCACCAGGGCGAAAATCACGTCCACGATGAGGATGATAATCGCAAACATCGTCGAGATTATGAGAATCCCGCTCTGGATGACGGGGTAATCCCGGTTGTTCAGCGCCGTCATAATATACTGGCCCAGCCCCGGAATAGAGAAAATCATTTCGGTGATAAGAGAGCCGCCCAGGGACGAGCCGAACACGCCGCCAATGACCATGATGACGGGAATCATGGCATTTTTCAGGGCGTGGCGGTAGGTGACCTTCTGCTCACTGAGACCCTTGGCCCGGGCCGTTGTGATGTAGTCCTGCCGCAAAACTTCCAGCATATCCGAGCGCACCTGACGGGCGATGAGGGCCGAGATGCCCAGAGCCATAGCGCCGCATGGGAGTACCCATCCCCTCCATGTCTCAACGCCTGCGTATGGCAGCCAATCAAGCTGCACGGCGAAGAACCGGATGAGGAGCAGCGCAAACCAGAAGCTCGGCATCGAAACGGCAATCAGCGCAAAGAAGATGGCGGCGTTGTCCTTCCATGTATGCCGGCGGGTGGCTGCGTAGATGCCGATGGGAATGCCCAGAAACACGGAAAAAATCGTGCCGATGGTGACGAGGGTCAGCGTATAGGGGAAACGCTCCAGCATCTCGTCAATCACGGGCCGTTTCGTCATCAGCGATGTGCCAAAGTCGCCGTTTACCACGCCCCAGAGGAAGCGCCCGTATCGAACCGGCAGCGGGTCGTTCAGGCCCAGTTCTTCACGGAGCGCATCAACCTGTTCCTGAGACGCTTGGGCGCCCAGCATCATACGGGCCGGGTCGCCGGGGGTGAAGTCGATGAGAATGAGCACCACCAGCGATATGCCCAGAAGCACGGGAATGAGGAGCAGTAAACGCTTGATTATGTATCGTAACATGTAAACACCTGCCCTTTGTTGGGGTTATTCTCTAACTAGCTTCTCCAGTCCTCCTCCAGGCATTTGCCGCAGGCATCGCACTTTTTCGCCTCGTCGTACTTGCAGGGGACGGGACCGTTGTAGCGCATTTCCACGGGGCCGTCGGGCGTGTCGTAGATGCCGCCGAACATGCCCTCCATGAGCGCCGCCTGGAAGAAGACGGGTTTATCCACCCTCTTAAAGTGCAGCGGGCAGTGGTATACGCCGGCCGGAACGCGGACAATCGTCGGCTTCGTGATGACGAACTTCTCCGCGTCCTCGCCCTTGCCGATGGTAAACTCGATTTCCGCGTCAAAGTCGAAGACGTTCGGGAACGTGCCGCCTAAGAAGATGAGGTACTCATCCTCGTTGTGGCGGTGCGGGATGCGGTCGAGGAAAAAGGGCTTAACGAAAATCTGGAAGCCCACATTAAACTTCGAGCCCGGAATCTGGGACGCGCCCCGGAAATACGCCTGTGGCTTGACCACAAACCCCGGGTCGTCTCCATCTGCTACGACTTCGTTGTACTCCTCGGGAAACTCAAATACTAACTTTTCGTACATATTTTCTTCCCTCCATTGATTTTTGTTTTTGTTTGACGAACACTCTCCCTCTGCTCGCTTACCTCCATTCTCTTTCGATGCAGTTTCGGCAGCAGTCGCACTTCTTGCCGGGCTCCAGTTTGCACGGCAGCGGACCGTTATACCACAACTCCTTTCTTCCGCCGTCCTCCGTGGGGTATATGCTGCTGAACATGTCCTGCATGAGAGCCGCCTGGAAGAAAACAGGCTTATCCACCCGCTTCAGTTCCAGCGGGCAGTGCTCGATGCCGGCGGGAACGCGGATGATTGTGGGTTTCGTTATATGTATAACCTCCGCGTCCACCCCGACTTTTCCGAGGGTGAACTCGATTTCGGCGTCAAAGTCGAACAGGTTCGGGAATGTGCCGCCCAGAAAAATGAGGTATTCGTCCACTTCGTGGTAATGGGGAATTCGGTCGAGCATGAAGGGCTTGATGAAAATCTGAAACCCGATGTTGAACTTTGAACCGGGAATCTGTGTGGCGCCCCGGAAATACGCCTGGGGCGAGTGGATGAAGCTGGTGCTGTCGCCCATAACGGTCAGTTCGTTGAATTCGGCCGGAAATTCAAATACCAATTTTTCATATTTACCCATTAGGCTTGCCCCCTCAGTTCCTCGGTGCGTGTCTGTGATATGCAATCGCGTTTATTTAAGCATACGCTTAATTAAGAGGAAATAATATTAACTCGCTGGGTGAAAATCTATCTAAAATAATACACATTTGTTGGCGTTAAAGTCAACACAAGCCTTATCCCCCACCTGTTTTTTGTGAACTTTGCTACTTTGTTCGTCATCTTTACTTGAGATTCGCCCAATTCCTGGGCGGAATTATGTAGCATTTGCTACAATGCAGGGTCGTTTTAAACAAATTCCGCGAAACCGATTGAAAAGAAAACACGCCTGTGAGAAAATGTATAAAACAGGATTAGCCCCTTTTTTAAGCGAGAGCTTAATAAACGCGGGTGTTTCGCAATCAATCTGAAGAAAAGGCAGCCACGGAGTATGTCAAAAAGAGATTACATCATCCAAAAATGCTTTGACTGTTTTGTCAAAAACGGCATCGAAGGGACAACGACGCGTGATTTCTGCGCCGAAGCGGACGTCAACGCCAACACGTTGTACTACTACTTTGCGTCGAAAAATGATATTCTTATCGAGTGCGTCAACTTCGGCTTCAGCCAGCTGGAGAACGCACTGTTTGATGCGCTCAAAGAATTTGACAAGTCCTCGTTCGACATATTCCCCCGTCTTACAAAAATCGGGATGGATTTTGCTCCGCAGATGCGCTTTTTGTATCAGGCTGTCTCCAGTCCCGCCTACGAGGAATACCGGGACGACCAGTTTAAACGGGTCAACGCGTTCTGGGAGCGGCTGGGCAAAGAATTGGCCCGCCGGTTTGAATGTCCCTACGAGCTCATTAAGGACCACATTTACGAGATTATGACCCTTCTCTCCTACTACACCCTCTGGGGCAGCCAGGACATGGCCGCCATACAGTTTAACCGGATTTTCACCGACTTTAAGGACGCGGTGCAGAGCTACAGGCGGCTGAAGGACGTAAATTAACTTTCAGGAGGAATTACATACATGGGCAAATACGACGATTTGGTGTTTACCATCCCAAAGGAATTCCACAGCTGGTACGGTTTCGCCTCGCCCCGGGGCTTCTTCCGCGGCACCACGATGATGGACAAGGCGAAAATCTATCTCGACTTTACTTCCGTCACCAATGAGCTTGTGATGGAAGTGCCCCATGTTCACCACGCGGTGGACGAGTATATCGTTCTGGCCACGGCGGACTTCAACAACTTCTACGATGGGTTCGACGCAGAAATCGATATTTGGCTCGGTGAGGACCCGCAGCATCTCGAGCTGGTCACCATCACGAAGCCGGCCATCATCCGCATTCCGCCGAAGCTGTACCACTGCCCCATCAACTTCCGCCGCATCGGAAAGCCCGTTCTCTTCTCCGCCATGTACTGTGACGGCGACTGGTCGAAAATCACCCCGCGCCTCACGGAAGACGGCCGCGAGGAGTTCCAGTATGACGGCGCCGGCATCCGCCGCTGCGTGAAAGACCGCTCCAAGGAATGCATCTACTGCGGCGCCTGCTTCTCCGAGGCCATGAAAGAGTTTGCCGAAAAGATGAAGGAGGAGCAAAAATCCGGGGACAGAAACGCCGACCTCCTGGCGCCCTACTACGAGATGAACAAACTGCCCCGCACCGGTAAATACGACAAATACGTCCACTACTTCAGCCCCGAATACCACGAGGATGACCGCTTCCTCAGCCCCCGCACGGGCTTTAGAGGTGTGGAGGAGATGTCCGAATCCCGACTGTGGACGCTCATGAACATCGTGCAGAAGGCCTGCGAGGTGGGCGAGCTCCATACACACCACGCTGTTGAGGAGTACCTGTTCTTCACGGGTGCAGACGTCACCCACTTCTTCGATTTCGACGCGGAGATTGAAATTGCCATCGGCGAGGACCCCGACAATTTAGAGACGTACACCATCACGGAGCCCACGGTTATCCGCATCCCGCCGAAAATGTGGCACGGCCCCGTGAAGTTTAAGCGTGTGGGCGGACCTGTTAACTTCATGCCCTTCTATCCCAACGGCCATTACGGACGCATCGTCCGTGAGACGCGGGAAGACGGCACCCCCGCCTACATCTACAAAGGGGGCGACCTGCCGCGTTAGCCGCAGGCAGGCAGCCAAAGGGATAACACCGCCTGTTGGAGGGGAGGCACTTTTGAGGGGAAATCCTCAGAAAGTCTCCTTCAGGAAAATACCCTCATACAAGTCGCCGGCAAGGTTGGGCTTTTTGCCTGGTCCTGCCGGCGGCTTGTTTTTGCGGAATGTCTGGGCGTTAAAAACATCGGTGGCCTTGCAGTTTCCGTCGGGCAAAACCGCCTGCGCCTGCCCTTCCTTTATAACGGGCTGTACACATCGCCGCCCGTTTATGGTAAAATGGCAAAAACTTATCATTGAGGAGCCTGTATGGACAGCATTGTACAAACCCTCGCGCGGGAACTTGGCCGAAAGGCCGAGCACATTCAAAACGTCATCACCCTCTTAGACGAGGGCAATACCATCCCCTTCATCGCCCGCTACCGAAAGGAAATGCACGGGGCCATGGACGATACGGCCTTGCGCCAGCTGGCCGACCGGCTCGGCTACCTGCGAAACCTCGAAGCGCGGCGAGCGGAGGTAAAAAAGGCCATCGCCGCACAGGAGAAGCTCACTGCCGAGCTTGAGGCGCAAATTGACGCGGCGTCAACCCTGGCGGAGGTGGAAGACCTCTACCGCCCCTTTAAGCAAAAGCGCCGCACACGGGCCACCGTGGCAAAGGAAAAGGGCCTCGAGCCCCTGGCGCTGACGCTCCTTGAGCAGCGGCGGGACCTTGGGGATATGACGACGCTCGCCGGGCAATATATCGATTCGGAAAAAGGCGTGGAAAGTGCGGAGGATGCCCTTGCCGGCGCGTCGGACATCATCGCAGAAATCGTCTCCGACAGCGCCGAAGCCCGCCGCCGTCTGCGGGCGCTTATCCAGCGTCAGGGACGTCTGATTTCGTCGGCGGCCACGGAGGAGGACTCCGTTTACCGGCTCTACTACGCCTTCAGTCAGCCAATCTCCCGCCTGCAGGGGCATCAGGTTCTCGCCATCAATCGGGGCGAGAAGGAGGGGCTTCTCAAAGTCACCGTGGAGCTGGAGCGGGCGGAGGCCCTGAAGGTGTTAGATAATGAATTTGTCAAGCCCGGCTCTCCCGCATCGGACTTCGTCCGCGCCGCCGTGGAGGACGGGTATGACCGTCTCCTCTTCCCGTCGCTGGAACGGGAAGTCCGCGCCGCCCTCACGGAATCGGCGGCGGAGGGAGCTATCCGCAATTTCGCGCTGAACCTGCGGCCGCTTCTCATGCAGCCGCCCGTCAAGGGCCACGTCACCTTAGGGCTCGACCCCGGCTACCGCAACGGCTGCAAGGCGGCGGTGGTGGACGGGACGGGCAGGGTGCTGGATATTGCCGTGGTGTACCCCACCCACGGGGAGCGGCAGAAAAACGCAGCCATGGACACGCTGGAGACGCTCATCCGGCGCCACGGCGTGACCCATATCGCCATCGGAAACGGCACCGCTTCCCGGGAGACGGAGCGCATGGTGGCGGAACTTCTGCCCCGCACCCCGGGTGTGGGCTATATGATTGTCAATGAAGCGGGGGCATCTGTCTACTCCGCATCCCCTCTCGCGGCGGAGGAACTGCCTCAGTACGACGTAAACCTCCGCTCTGCCGTGTCCATCGCACGACGGATGCAGGACCCCCTGGCGGAGCTGGTGAAAATCGACCCGAAGGCCATTGGCGTGGGGCAGTATCAGCACGATATGCCCCAAAAGCGGCTGGACGAGGCTCTGGCCGGCGTGGTGGAGGACTGCGTCAACACCGTGGGCGTGGATGTGAACACCGCCTCCCCTGCCCTCCTGCAGCGGGTGGCAGGACTGGGCGGTACCACGGCGAAAAACATCGTGGCCTATCGGGAGGAAAACGGCGCCTTTACGTCCCGCCGTCAGCTTCTGAAAGTGACGAAGCTGGGCCCGAAAACGTTTGAGCAGTGCGCCGGCTTTTTGCGGGTGCCGGAGAGCAAAACACCGCTGGACAATACCGGCGTTCACCCCGAAAGCTACGAAGCGGCGGAAAAACTGCTCACCCTTTGCGGATACACCCTTCGGGACGCAGCGGGAGGAAATCTTGCTGAGCTGTCACAGCACATGGAGGAATACGGCGTGGAGAAGGCCGCCGCAGCGTGCGGCGTGGGTATTCCCACCCTGCGGGATATTGCAAAGGAACTCATGAAACCCGGGCGGGACCCGCGGGACGAACTGCCGCCCCCCGTTTTACGCAGGGATGTGCTGGACATCACGGACCTTGCCCCCGGCATGGTGCTTGCGGGGACGGTGCGCAACGTCATCGATTTCGGCGCCTTTGTGGATATCGGCGTCCATCAGGACGGGCTCGTCCACATCTCGGAGATTGCAGACCGCTATATCCGCCACCCCTCGGAGGTTCTCACCGTGGGGGACGTGGTGAATGTACTCGTGCTGGATGTAGACGTTCCGAAAAAGCGCATCTCCCTCTCCATCAAGCAGGTGAAAGAGTGACGCCGCGCGGATAATTCGCAAACCGTGGTACGCGTCAAAACGGCATGTTGCAACGGGCGGTAAGGGCAAAACAGCGTCTTTAAAAAACCTGCCCAATCCGAAGGGGCATGAAAACTAAAAACCGTCCGAGCCTTCAGACTCCCTCTCCGCGCCTCTCGGTGCCGGATAAGGCAGGCGGCAACGCATAAGGCAGCCGGCTGTGGCAAACAATACAACAAAAAACCCACGCAGGACGGTTTTCCGCGTGGGTTCTTCTCCATTTCATCGACTAGCTTTTACCCGGGATTTCAGATATAATAGTTTTATGGTCTTATTAACTTCATTTATCTCATCAAGCATCCCCTCCGCTTGATGTAAAGATATAACCCCCTATCGCGAAGGAGATGAATGCATGCTGAAACTGCTCTTAGGCAAACTGAAAGAGTCGGCTCTTTCAGTGATTCCCATTATTGCGCTTGTTTTGATATTAAACTATACTATAGCACCGATGCCTTTATGGAATCTCGTGCTGTTTATCATAAGCGCCGTCATTATGATTATTGGTATCACGCTCTTTAACCTCGGCGTGGACATGTCCCTTATCCCCATCGGGGAGCATATCGGCTCGACGCTTGTGAAAAGCAGGCGGCTGCCCCTTATTGTGATTCTCACCTTCGTCATCGGCGTGTTTATCACGGTGGCGGAGCCGGACCTCTCTGTGCTGGCCGGGCAAATCAGCGGCGTTCCAAACATGACGATTATCCTCTGCGTGGCGCTTGGCGTGGGCATCGCCCTTGTGGCGGCTTTTTTGCGTATTTTATTTCAGCTGCCGCTGTCCTATCTGCTCATCGGCAGCTACATACTGGCCTTTCTCTTCTCCGCCTTCACGCGGCCGGAATTTCTCTCCGTCGCCTGGGAATCCGGCGGCGTGTCGACAGGCCCGATTATGGTGCCCTTTATCATGGCGCTGGGCCTTGGTTTAGCTTCAGTGCGCGCCGACAAGACAAGCGAAGAAGACAGCTTCGGCCTCATTTCCCTCTGCCTCATCGGCCCCATTGTGGCGGTGCTCATTCTCGGGATGTTCTTCTCCCCCTCCGGAGGCAGCGCCCTGAATGTGCCAAGTCTCACGTCCCTTGGGGATATTACCCGGTTGTATGGGGAAAGCATCGGCGAATACTTCCGGCAGGTGGCGGTGGCGCTTCTTCCTATAATGTTACTCTTTGCCATCTTCCAGATTGTGAAGATTCGCCTTGGTATGCGGCCTATTTTGAAGATTTCCACGGGAACGGTGTACACATATCTCGGCCTTGTGCTCTTTCTCCTCAGCGCAAACGTGGGCTTTATGCCCGCGGGATACCAGCTGGGCAGCAGCATCTACCAGAAAAGCGGATGGATTCTCGTTCTGGCGGGTATGGTCATCGGCTACTTCGTAGTCTCGGCGGAGCCGGCGGTGTTTGTCCTCAAGCATCAGGTTGAGGACATTACGGAAGGCGCCATAAGCGCCCGATCCATGGGAATCGGGCTGTCCGTGGGCGTGTCCGTGTCCGTGGGGCTTGCCATGCTCCGGGTGCTCACCGGTGTATCAATCCTCTGCTTCGTCATCCCCGGGTACACCCTCGCCCTCGCCCTCAGCTTCATCGTCCCTCGCCTGTTTACCTCCATCGCCTTCGACTCCGGCGCCGTGGCCTCCGGCCCCCTTGCGGCCACCTTCATGCTCCCCTTCGCCATCGGCGCGTCGGAAGCCCATGGCGGGAACATCTACACAGACGCCTTCGGCATCGTGACCCTCGTGGCCCTCACGCCTGTCATCACCCTGCAGCTCTTCGGCCTAGCGTTCACCATCAAGTCCAGAAAGGCGAAGAAGGCCATGGTGCTGCCGGCAGAGTCGGAGACGATTATCGAACTGGACTATACGGACGAAGACGAAAATTCGAGTATGCTGCCAGGCGATGTCATCGAGCCCTGACGTTCCATAGAGACCACCACCGATTACGAAAATACGGAGGGATTTGAATGGTAAACACCCCAGACGAGCGGATTCTGGCCCTTATGACCATCGTCGATTACAGCCTGCACGACAAGCTTGTACATCTCTATAAGAAGAACAACATCCCGATTGTCCTGCTCACCCACGGACACGGCTCGGCCAAACCGTCCATCTTCGATATCCTGGGCTACGGAGGCCCGAAGAAAATCGTCTGCATCAGCATACAGACTAAGAGCATGGCCAACTTTATGATGGGCCAGCTCAGCAAACACCTTGAGTTTAACAAACCCGGAACGGGCATCGTCTTTACGATTCAGCTCAGCAGCGTCAGCAGCGTTCTGCGCAATATTAGTGTCACCGTAAACGAAAACGCGGAGATAGGAAGTGAAATTATGCCTTCTAAGGAACCGTATCATTTGATTATCACCATCGTCAACAGCGGCCACGCAGAACAGGTTATGGACGCAGCCCGGGCCGCAGGAGCCGGCGGCGGCACCATCATCCGCGCCCGTGGCCTCGGCTCGAAGGAGGCCGTGAAATACCTCGGCATCACCATTCAGCCGGAAAAGGACCTCGTCCTCATCCTCACACCGCGGGACAGCAAACGGCCCATCATGGAGAACATCGTTCGGGAAGCGGGCCTGACTACCGCCGGCGCCGGCATCTGCTTCTCCCTGCCTGTGGACACGGCGCTGGGCATAAACGCCCTTCTGGAGCAGGCCGAAAACGCATAACTGAAAAAACGTGCGCCTTTTTCAAGGCGCCGTTTCCTTTAAGCCCGGAAGTTAGGCCCGTCCGGGCACATACTGGCACCTTCCGCCGGAATATAATGCTTTGAGTATTCAAAAACGGGAGGGCGCACAATGGGCTATTATGTGAGCGTAAACAATGTGAACATTTACGTGGAAGACTTAAACCCCGACGCAGACAAAGCCATTCTCTTTCTGCACGGCTGGCCGGGAGACCACAACCTCTTCGAGTACCAATTTGACACGCTCCCCCGAATGGGCTATCGTTGTATCGGAATGGACACCCGCGGCTTCGGCAATTCCGACAAACCCTACAGCGGATACGACTACAATACCCTCTCAGACGATGTGCGCGGCGTGGTGGAAGCACTGGGACTGCGGGACTTTACCCTTTTAGGCCACTCCACCGGCGGCGCCATGGCCATCCGCTACATGGGGCGGCATAAGGGCTACGGCGTGAAAAAGCTCGTCCTCGTGGCCGCCGCGGCGCCGAGTCTTATAAAGCGCCCCAACTTCCCCTACGGTGCCGACGAGTCGGCAATCCTCGGGCTCATCGAAGAAACCTTAAATGACCGGCCTCAGATGCTCCGGAATTTTGGAAACGACTTCTTCTACCAGCACATCACCCAGGCTTTTTCCGACTGGTTCTTTATGCTGGGCCTTAAGGCTGCAGGGTGGGCCACGGCGGAAGTGTCCCGGACGTGGATAAGGGAAGTCCTCTTTTCCGACCTTGAGGCCATCGCCGTGCCCACCCTGATTATGCAGGGGCGGCACGACAAAATCGTCCCCTTCTCCCTTTCGGAAATCCAGCAGCAGATGATTAAAGACTCCGTTCTTGTCCCCTTTGAGTTTGCCGGCCACGGCGTGTTCTACGACCAGCGGGACGACTTTAACAACGTCCTCGCCACGTTCATCGAAAGCTAGGTGCATATCGCCGCCTGCTCTCCGGTATACAAAAATCATATATCTTTTTAGGTGTTGAACTCCTTCAACACCTTCCTTTGTACACAAAAGCTCTTAAACTTACCTGTCCCCATTTCGGACAGGCCCCCAGTGAGGTAAACTGCTATGTCCAATTACGAAAAACTCGTGGAAGCCTGGCGCCTGAAGTTTCTGGAGATGGATAAGGAAAGGCTCCTTCGGATTCTTCCCGAACTGTCCCTTGAGGGGGAATACTTTGCCCTCTCCCACTACCGCCGCCGCTTCGGCGTGCACAGTGCAACAGGTCACATCGTCCCGCTGGAGGATAACGCCCCCGTCTCCAGCTACACCAAGCTCAATATCTATACCCTGTTTGGGTACGCCACGCCCGAAGCGCGCCTAACGGGCGACTTTGTGGCCTTTGCGGACTTAAAAGACGCCTCTCCCTTTAAACGCGCCTTCGACCAATCCATTTTGCACCCGCTGGCGCAGACCTTTTCCGGAAAGGAGGAGGACTTTGCCCGCGCCTGCGAAAGGCTGGGGGGCCGAAAACTGCCCGGCTCCGGCATGAAGTACGAGGTGGACGCCTTTTTATGCATGCCTGTGCGCTTTCTCTTTTGGGATGG
This sequence comes from Papillibacter sp., assembly GCA_012838125.1. GTDB lineage: Bacteria > Bacillota > Clostridia > Oscillospirales > Oscillospiraceae > Sporobacter. The sequence continues at coordinate 1,715 of DUPW01000024.1, read as the reverse complement.
GGACGAGGAGTTTCCCGCTCAGGCGAATATCCTCTTTGACCGCAGCGCCACGGACTTCACCCACGTGGAAAGTGTCGTCACTGTCGCCTCGGAGGGGATGTTTTATCTGGCGGAAGCGGCGGGGCTGGAGCTAAAAGGCTCTCCCCTGTTCAGACCGTGACGGGTATCCCCGCCCTTTACCGATTATACTTTAGATAAAATCCTCAGGAGGTTTCTTATGGCTAAAAACAGAGTGATTTGTTCTGCGAATAACGTGGAGTATCTGGATATTCGCAGGGCTATGTGCACCGGCGCCCGCACCGTGGAGGACCTTGTAAAAATGGTGGGTATCTGCACGGAATGTGAAGGCTGCAAAACAGAAGTGGCGGGTATACTCGCCTCCGTGTGCGGGTGCAAGGGCGTCTCCCTTCAAGCGGTGGTGGAGGCGGTGAAAAACGGCGCGGACACCGTGGAGAAAGTGGGCGAGGTCACAGGCGCGGGCACCGCTGAAGACTGCGGCCGATGCAAAGCGCTCATTCAAAACGTCATCGAACTGGGACGCTAGTTTTGCAGGGTGATTTCTGCGGGGAAATCACCCTGTTTTCATCATCCGGGGCAGTGTCAAGGCGCATCACTGCAGCGGAAATTCAGTGACGGGGTAATTTCCCGCATTACCGGCGGTGCAAAATCACGTTTTTTGAAAATTTCTCTTGACATTGACGCTGCGTCATCCTTTAGAGTCTATGGCGTAAGGAGTGGTTTGATGGAATTGACAATCAACAAACTGGCAAAACTGGCCGGCGTCAGCCCGCGGACCCTTCGGTACTACGATGCCATTGGCCTTCTCCCGCCGATGCGCGTGGGGGAAAACGGGTACCGGATATACGGCCAGCGGGAAGTGGATCGGCTGCAGCAGATTCTCTTCTACCGGGAAATGGGCATGCCGCTGGAGGACATCAAAAAGGTTCTCTCCTCGAAGGGTTTTGACGAGCAGCAGGCTTTAGAAAGCCATCTCACCGCTCTCCTTGCCGAAAAAGACCGCATCGAGCGGCTCGTCACCAACGTGATGAAGACGCTCAAAGCGCTGAAAGGAGAAATCACCATGAGCAACCAGGAGAAGTTCGACGGGTTCCTGCGGGAACTTGTCAGCGAAAACGAAAAGCGCTACGGAGCGGAAGTCCGGGCCAAGTACGGTGACGACGTGATGGACCGCTCCAACGAAAAAGTGCTGGGCATGACCGAAGAGACCTACAAGAACACGCAGGAGCTAGAGGAAAAGCTGTACGAGGCCCTCAAAGCGGCGGTGGCACAGGGAGACCCCGCTGGGGAGGCGGCGCAGGAGGCCTGCCGCCTGCACAAGGCGTGGCTGTGCCGCTATTGGGACCACTACAGCAAAGAAGCCCACATGGGCCTTGCCGAAATGTACGTGGAGGACCCCCGCTTTACCGCCTACTACGAGGAAATCGCCCCAGGGTGCGCCCGATTTTTACGGGATGCCCTCGCCGTCTTTCTGAAAGACGCGTAAGGATAAGACTTGATAAAGGGATGACCGCCATCCTCACTGCTCCCCGCTGTCAAAAGCACAAAAGGAAAGCACCTGCCGTATTGGTGAACTGCTCCCCTTAAAGTAGACAGTGGAAAAAACAAAACCACTGAAACAGAGAGGGGAGTATTATTGTGTCACGAAAGCCGAAGATTCCGCCGGAGGAGAAAATAGCTGCAGTGGAAGCATATCT
>DUPW01000023.1 GCA_012838125.1 Papillibacter sp. | reverse complement strand
TCGCCGAGAAGCTCGTCATCACGAGCGAGAATGTCGCGGAGTGTTTTAATGTCCTCGTCCAGCATGGGGTTATCGGTGCAGACGGACACGTCCAGCGCGCCGCCCTGAATGGCGATGCGCTCGATGCAAGGGTCTTCTTCGTCGTAAAGCTTAGGGTAGCGGTAGGCCTCCTGCATGTATGCTTTCGCCTTGCAGATTAGAATTGCCAGATCCAGTACTCGGTGCAGCGGCATCTCCTCCGACTGACGAGACCATTTTTCGCCTGTGTGCCGCCAGATTTTCGCGGAAACATCCACTTTGCCCCGGTCGTTCCACTGGGCCAGGCCGATGGAGAGGCCCTTCGCGTCGGAATCGCTGGCGTAGCGGCCGTCTACCTTATCATACTCCTGAGAGACGATAATGGGCTTGTGTTTGAGAGTGGCGGGAATGTCCACAACATCACCTCCTATTACTATACTAGTAAATTACTAAACTAGTATAACCGAACGGGTCGGGTATTGCAAGAAAAAATCGCAGTTTTGTGAGTGGGGCGGGGCGATAAGGTATCCGTAAGGTAAATAAATGCCGTAGGAGAACCAGCGGCGGGAAAGTAAAATGCCGCAGGAGAACTCCGCGGCGGCAAAAAAACACCGCAGGGGAGAACCCTGCGGTGTCTAAGTTTCATTCGATTAAGGGCGCTTTTCGTTAAAGGCGGTAAAGCGCAGACTGATGTCAAGGGCCTCAGCCGACTGGGTGATGGCGCCGATGGAGATGAAATCAACACCCGTTGCCGCAACTTCACGCAAATCACGCTGACCCATATTGCCGGAAGCTTCCGTAAGAGCCCGGCCGGCGATGCGTTTCACCGCCTCCGCCATCATGGGGACGGACATATTGTCCAGCATGATGATGTCGGCGCCGGCGGAGAGGGCTTCTTCCACCTGCTCCAGAGACTCCGTCTCCACTTCGATTTTCAGGGTGTGGGGCGCGACTTTCCGCACTTTTTCAATGGCCGCTGTGATCCCGCCGGCGGCGACGATGTGGTTGTCCTTGATAAGAACGCCGTCAGACAGCCCGAACCGGTGATTTTTTCCGCCGCCACAGCGGACGGCGTACTTTTCCAGAACACGCATGCCCGGCGTCGTCTTGCGCGTGTCCACAATCTGCGTTTTCGTTCCGGAGACCTTCTCCACCGTCTCGCGGGTGCGGGTGGCGATGCCGCTTAAGTGCTGCAGGAGATTGAGGGCTGTGCGCTCGCCGGTGAGGATACCCCGGGAAGGGCCTTCAATCTCCGCCACCACGTCGCCCTTTTTCACGAACGCGCCGTCCTCCACGCAGGGGGTGAACTGGATGCGCGCGTCCACAAGGGAGAAAACCCGGGCGGCTACGAAAAGGCCGCAGATAACACCCTCTGCCTTGGCGATGAAGCGGCCACGGGAGACGGAGTCGGCGTCCACGCAGCAGTCGGTGGTGATGTCACCGGTGCCGATGTCTTCGGCGAGGCAGTTATTAAGGAATGCGTCCAGACCTAAAAAGTCGGCGGTGTGCGTCATTGTGTATCCTCCCTGTAGTGCGAGCCGATGCTCTCCGGGCGGGAAAGAGCCGCAATGAGGATTGCCCGGGCGACGGTGGCGATGTTGAGCGTTTCAAGATAAGCTGTGGAGGCGTCAAAGGTGGCCTCCAGCTCGGCGAGAACTTCCTCCACGCCGGCAAGCGCAGTCTGCAAGCCGGCGGCGGTGCGGATAACGTATCCGTGTTTGCTCATAAGGTCTTTCACCTTCCCGCGCAGGGCGGAAAGGTCGATGTCTTTGGGTTCCCGGGCGGGCAGGGCGGGGAGAAGGGCTTGCTTTGCGGCGGCGCCGCCGTCTAAGGCGGCGTTAATGTCCTGTGCGGCGCGGCGACCGAAGACGAGGCACTCCAGCATGGAGTTGGAGGCAAGGCGGTTAGCGCCGTGAACGCCCGTATAGGCCGCTTCGCCGGTGGCGTAGAGACCGGGGATGTTGGTGCGGCCGTTGAGGTCCGTTTCGATGCCGCCCATGAGGTAGTGCTGAACGGGGCAGACGGGAATCCAGTCCTTGGCGATGTTGATGCCCCGCTTAAGACATTCTTCGTAGATGGTGGGGAAGCGCTTCTTTAAGGATTCCTCGTCCTTCATGGTGATGTCCACGAAGACGTGGTCGTCACCCGTGCGCTCCAGCTCGCGGACGATGGCGCGGGCGACGATATCCCGCGGAGCCAGCTCCGCCAGCTCGTGCTGGCCCACCATAAAGCGCACGCCTTCCTTATTCTTCAGCAGACCGCCTTCACCGCGGACGGCTTCTGAAATCAGAAACTCGCGCTCTTCCGGAATGGGGGACCAGAGCCCCGTGGGGTGGAACTGGATAAACTCGATGTTCTTCATACTTGCGCCGGCCCGCATGGCGGCGGCGATGCCGTCTCCTGTGGCAACGGCGGGATTCGTGGTGGAGCGGTAGACCTGTCCGATACCGCCCGTTGCAATCACGACGCGCCCCGTTTCGATAAGACGGAACGTCCCGGAACTGTCCTTCACAACAAGGCCGGCCACGGCGCCGGTGTCATCTTTTACGATATCGTAAAAGCAGGTGTTTTCACCCAGCGTAATGTTCCTTCGCTGTGAGACGATATGGGCAAGGGCCTTAACTGTTTCGCGGCCCGTTGCGTCGCCTCCGGCGTGGACGATACGGTTTTTGCGGTGTCCGCCCTCCCGTGTGATTTCCAAATCGCCGAATTCATTGAGGTCGAAGGGGACGTTAAGGTCCACGAGGGTTTTAATGTCACTGGGGCCTTCAGCGACTAATACGGCAACGGCGTCTTTTTCGCACAGGCCCGCGCCGGCGATGAGCGTATCCTCCAGGTGGAAGACGGGCGCATCGTCGTTTGAAATGGCGGCGGCAATACCGCCTTGGGCATACCAAGAACTGGACATATCAATATTGTCCTTGGCGAGAATCAGGCATGAATATTTATCGTCAATATTCAACGCCGTATAGAGACCCGCCAGACCGGCACCGATGATCACGACATCATACCGTTCTTTTTTCGTGAGCTTAATTGTGCCGTCAATGGCATAGAGCACAGGATCACCCCGGTTTTTGCACGCCGGCAGGAGCGCCGGCTGTTGTTATCTTTTCGCGCAAACATCGCCTTCTCAAGTGACCAGACACTCCCCACACATTCCGCCCGGCGGAAAGCGGCAGGGAGTGTTTGTCTCAGATGCGCGTGTACGCTTCGATTGTGACATATTATAGCACCATGCGTTGTGATTCACAACCACTTTATGATACAATAAAATGCGATCAATACATAAGTTAAGCATACCGGAGAAAAGCATGGCCGACATTTCGATAGTTAACATAAAAAAAGCCTTTGAAGAGGGTAAGGATATACTCGACGGCGTCTCCTTCGAGGTGTTCGAGGGGGAGCGCGTCGGCCTTCTGGGGAAAAACGGCTCCGGAAAGACGACGCTCTTTCGCATCATCGCCGGGGAGTTGGAGCCGGATGAGGGGCAGGCCGTCGTCGCCAAGGGGCGAAGACTGGGCCTGATTTGGCAGATTCCCGTCTATCCTCAGGATTTTACGGCGGAGGACGTACTCAAAACGGCCCACGCCCGCCTGTACTCCATCAAGGAGCGGATGGGGGAGCTGGAAAAGCGCATGGGGCAGGACAGCTCCCGCACCCTGATGGAGGAGTACGACCGCCTTGCCTTCGAGTTTGAGCGAGGTGGCGGATATGACATGGACTACACCCGAAACGCCGTGGCAAACGGTCTCGGCATCCCCATGGAGCAGCGCAGCCAGCTTTTTCACACTCTCTCCGGCGGCGAGAAAACACGCGTCAACCTCGCCCGCCTCATCATTGAAAACACGGATGTCCTCCTGCTGGACGAGCCCACGAACCACTTAGACATCCACGCCACCGAGTGGCTGGAGGAGTACCTGAAAAAGTTTAAGGGCACCGTTCTCGTCATCTCCCACGACCGCTATTTCCTCGACAGTGTGGTGACACGCACCATTGAACTTGAAAATGGGAAGGCCGAGTTTTACAGCGGAAACTACAGTTATTATGTCCAGGAAAAAGAGCGGCGCTATCAGGAGCAGCTGACCCGCTACGAGAGGGAGCAGGCGGAGGCAAAAAGGTTGCAGGATGCGGCTGACCGGCTGCACCAGTGGGGAACCGGCAACAAAAGGCTCGTGAAGAAGGCCTTTGCCATCGAAAAGCGCATTGAGCGCCTTGTGCAGACGGACCGCCCCCGACGGGAAAAGTCCCTTGAAGCCCGCTTTGGCGAAAGGGAGTTTCGGGGGGACGAGGTGCTTGTGATTAAAAACCTCGCCAAGGGCTTTGACGGACGCACCTTATTTTCCGGGTTTGACGCCCTCGTGAAAGGCGGTGAGCGCATCGCCCTCATCGGAGATAACGGCACGGGCAAATCCACGCTCATCCATACGATTCTCGGTGACGTCAAGCCGGATACGGGCACAGTCCGTCTCGGGCCAAGCATCAAAGCGGCGTACCTGCCGCAGGTCATCACCTTTGCAAACGAAAACAGAACCCTTGTGGACACCCTCATCTACGAGACGGGCTGCACGCCCCAGACGGCCCGCAACCGCCTCGGCGCCTTCAAATTCAGCGGGGAGGATGTATTTAAACTCGTGGGGGACCTCTCCGGCGGTGAAAAGAGCCGCCTGAAGCTGTGTATTCTGATGCAGGAGGACATTAACCTGCTCATCCTCGACGAACCCACGAACCACCTTGATATTACCTCCCGGGAGTGGATTGAGCAGGCGGTGGAGGAATACGGCGAGACGCTTCTTTTCGTCTCCCATGACCGCTATTTCATCAGCCGCTTTGCCACGCGGATATGGGAGATTGAAAACGGCGCCATCACCGACTTTAACGGGGGCTATGAGGCATACCGCGCCCGAAAGACCGCCACGGCGGCGCCGGCCCCGAAACCCAAGCCTGTGGAGAAGGGGGAAAAGGAGAAGAAAAAGCGCCCGCCGAGAGGGCCCTCGTCGGTGGAAAAGCAATTGCGGCGCCTTGAGCGGGAGATTTCGGCCCTTGAAGAGAAACTCGCTGAGATTGAAGGGCTGAAAATGGAAAACGCGACGGACTACGTGCGCCTCATGGAGCTGGAGGAAGAGGAGACGGCACTCCATGAGGAGCTGGACGCGAAATACGAAGAATGGGGCGACCTGGCTGAATAGGGGAGAAACGGGCAGCAAGACTGCCCGTTTTTGCGTGATATTGGCGGACTTCGTACACAAACTGCGTTCGATGCCTCTGCCAATAGGGGGTCTGTGGGGCGGGATGAGCGCAGGAACGGGGAACGTGTCTTTGAAATTTCCTTGAAATTTTTGGCGCATGGGAATATAATGCTTTTTGCGGAAGTGTTGTCCCGCTTCCACACACTTGTAAATAACGCGTTTTTAACGCGAGGAGGGGTATTATGAAAGATTTAAGCGGAAAAGTAGCATTTATAACAGGCGCCGCAAGCGGTATTGGCCTTGGCATCGCCAAAGCCTGCGGCGAAGCAGGCATGAAGGTGGTTATCGCCGACCTGCGCAAGAACGCCATCGACGAAGTGATTCCCTACTTTGAAGAGCGCGGCTGGCCCGTTCACGGCATTGAGCTTGACGTGACGAACCGCGAGGCGTACGCCAAAGCCGCCGACGAGGCGGAAGCCGTGTTCGGCAAGATTCACGTTCTCGTGAACAACGCCGGCGTGGAAGTCAAGATGGGCAAGG
>DUPW01000022.1 GCA_012838125.1 Papillibacter sp. | reverse complement strand
TGTCTAACTTTTTGGGGTCACTTCAAGGCAGCCGGCCGGTTAAGTACTCACTTAAATGTGACTGCAAAACGATTAATACACGCCCTGCCACTTCATGGCGTCGGCGACTTTGAGAAATCCCGCGATGTTGGCGCCGGCAACAAGGTTGCCCTCCCTGCCGAACTCCTTCGCGGCGTTGTTGACGGTGTGGAAGATGTTCACCATGATGTCCTTGAGCTTCGCGTCCACTTCCCCAAAGGTCCATGAGGTACGCATGGAGTTCTGGCTCATTTCCAGGCCGCTGGTGGCCACGCCGCCGGCGTTTGCCGCCTTCGCAGGGCCGAAAATTACACCGCTCTTCTGGAAGATTTCAACGGCCTCGGCGGTGCAGGGCATATTCGCCCCTTCACAGACGACCGTCACGCCGTTTTTCACGAGGGTCTTTGCAATCTCCCCATCAATTTCGTTCTGGGTGGCGCAGGGCAGCGCGATATCGCACTTGTAATCCCACACGGCGCGGCCGCTGTCCACATACGTGGCGTTGGGGACGCGTTTTGCGTACTCGCTGATGCGGGCGCGCTCCACTTCCTTAACCTGCCGCATCACGTCGAAATTGATGCCCTTTTCGTCGTAAACGCAGCCGGTGGAGTCGCTCATGGCCACCACCCGGGCGCCCAGTTCCGTGGCCTTCTTGCAGGCGTACAGAGCCACGTTGCCGGAGCCGGAGATTGTAACGGCCTTGTCGATGAAGGAGTCGTTTTTCATCGCAGCCAGCATCTCCTGCGTGAAGTAGCACAGGCCGAAACCGGTGGCTTCCGTGCGGGCCAGAGATCCGCCGTAGCTGAGACCTTTACCGGTGAACACGCCGGTAAACTCGTTGACGATGCGCTTGTACTGACCGAACATGTAGCCGACTTCCCGGGCGCCCACGCCGATGTCGCCGGCGGGCACGTCCGTATCGGCGCCGATGTGGCGGTAAAGCTCCGTCATGTAGGCCTGACAGAAACGCATAATTTCCCCGTCGCTCTTACCCTTCGGGTCGAAGTCAGCGCCGCCCTTTCCGCCGCCCATGGGCAGGCCGGTGAGGGCGTTTTTGAATATCTGTTCAAAACCGAGAAACTTGATGACGGAGGCGTTGACCGTGGGGTGGAAGCGGATTCCCCCCTTGTATGGGCCGATGGCCGAGTTGTACTGCACGCGGAAACCGCGATTAACCTGAACCCGTCCGGCATCGTCCACCCAAGCCACGCGGAACTGAATGAAACGTTCGGGCTCCACAAGCCGGTCGATGACGCCCGCCTCGACTAAATCCGGGCGCTTTTCAACCACAGGCTCGAAGGATTCGAGCACTTCTCCGACGGCTTGATGGAACTCCTTTTCACCGGGATTACGGTTTACGACGGTCTCGTAAACCGACTGAAGATAAGGATTCTTGATTTGCACTAAATTCTCCCCCTATTGATTAGGCTGTTGCGTCGGAATACTACTCACACAAAGCGCCGGCTGCAACGTTAGCCACCGCTTCAAATGTGGACACGGGATGTTGCGCGGTGCTTACCGCACTTTTTGCGGCAGCCCCAATTTTTTGCCGCTTCATATAAAGTATGGGCTTTCGATGGTTTGCGCCATCTTTATGGCGCAGTGGTGGCGGAATCTGACTGCGCCGCTTTAAATGGGTAAATTGTGTGAGGAAACCATCCAGACCTTGCGGCACGGCTTGTCCGCCGCTGTATTTGTGCCGCTACACGGTTTTTCGCGCCGCCGCAACTCGCCCACCTCGAAAAATGTCGCCTGCGGTTATACGAAAAAAGCGCTCGGGAAACGGGCGCTTGCGGTTACGAAAAAACCCCCGCAACCGTAAAGGCTGGGGGGATTTACCAAGAGCTACTGATGTGACTCGAACACACGACCTGCTGATTACGAATCAGCTGCTCTACCGACTGAGCTACAGTAGCATACTGTCCCGCGCGTTGCCATTGCGGACATATCCGCGCTCTTTTTGAGGCAAGACAGATTATACATGAAGGGAGCGCTTTTTGTCAATACGTATATCGTGCCATGTTGCCCAAAACATGTCCCTTATCCCATGGTGTTTTCGCCGATTTGCAAGAAAGGGTGCTCCCTCATGCACAAATCCCCGCCGCCGGCGCCGCGGAAATGTCTCCGCGGCGCCGTGACGTATTTACGTTGTGCTGATTTCTAAAGAATTACCGGATGGTGGCTCCGTGGGCATCTAAGAGCGCCGTGAGGATGTTTTTCACCGTCTCGTCAGCGTGCTCGTCGGTGAGGGTCATATCGTCGGCCCGAAGCGTGAGGGAAAAGGCCACGCTCTTCTTCCCTTCCGGTACCTGACTGCCGGTGTATACGTCAAAGAGCGTCACATCCCGCAGGAGTTTTCCGCCGGCCTTTTTGATGCAGGCGGCCAGCTCCCCGACGGGGGTCTTTGCGTCGCACACCACGGCGAGGTCCCGGGTGATGGCCGGGTACTTCGGCAGGGGCACGTAGCGCGGCTCCTTATCTCGGCAGGCGACGAGGGCGCTCATGTCAAGCTCCGCGGTGTATGCCCGGTCGAGGTCGTAGTTTTTCGCCACGAGGGGATGGACTTCACCGAGAACACCGAGAACCATGTCGCCGGAGCGCACAAGGGCGCAGCGTCCGGGGTGGTAGGAGGGATTCTCCCGCTCCGCCGTGAAGGTCACATCCTTTACCCGCAGGCCGGAAAGCAGCGCCTCCACAGCGCCTTTCAGACCGTAAAAGTCCATGTCCCCATAAGCCCCGAAGGTCATCATCACCCGCTCCTCCGGCAGTGTTCCGCCGCAGGGGCGGTAGACCTTCGCAAACTCGTACAGGCGAACGTTTTCGTTGCGGTGGTTGCTATTGACGGCGAGGGTCTGGAGCATGGAGGGCAGGGATGTGGTGCGCATGACGCTGGTGTCCTCCCCCAGAGGGTTTAGGATGGTGACGGCGCTGCGCAGGGGCGAGTCCTCCGGCAGGCTGATTTTGTTGGCATCCGAGGGGCTGGTGAAGGAGTAGGTGTAAATCTCCGAATAGCCCAGGGCTCGGCAGAGGGCGTCTGCCTGACGGGTAAGGGCCTGCTCCTCCGTAAGGCCGCCCATGCCGGTTTTATCAGCAAAGAGGGTGGGCTCGATTTTGTCGTATCCCCAGAAGCGGGCCACTTCTTCCGCTAAGTCGGAATAGTGCTCGATGTCCCCCCGCCACGAGGGCACTTCCACGATGCCGTTTTCCACCTCGAAGCCGAGCTTTACGAGGGTTTTCACCATGAACTCCTCGGGGATATCAGCGCCGAGAAGGGCTCGGATTTTATCGGCATCCAAAGGCAGCCGGCTCGGCTCCTGCGCGGGGGCCGCCACGTCGATGATGCCGCCGATGACCTCGCCGGCGCCCAGCTGCTCCACCAGCTGGCAGGCCCGCTCCAAGGCGCGGACGGTATTTTCCGGGTCCAGCCCCTTTTCAAAGCGGGAGGAGGCGTCGGTGCGCATACCGAGGGCCATGGCCGTCTTGCGGACGGAGACGCCGCTGAAGGTGGCCGATTCAAACACGGCGTACTTCGTGTTCTCCGTAATCTCGCTGTTTTCGCCGCCCATGACGCCGGCGACACCCACGGGGCGGTGTAAGTCGGCAATCACCAGCATATCGGGGGTGAGGGCACGGGGCGTACCATCGAGGGTGTTCATGGTCTCCCCTTCCCTCGCCGTGCGCACCACGATTTTGCCCCCCTCAAGACAGGCATAGTCGAAGGCGTGCATGGGCTGGCCGTACTCCAGCATGACGTAGTTTGTAATGTCCACGATGTTGTTAATGGGGCGCACACCTGCGGCCCGCAGGCGCTGGCGCAACCACTTGGGAGACGGCTCGATTTTGATATTCTTTACCATGCGGGCGGTGTACCGCGGGCACAGTTCGGGATTTTCTACTTCCACCGCGAGGTGCTCCCGGATGTCCCCTGTGCCCTTTACGGGCGTGATGTCCGGCAGTTTTAGCTCCGTATCAAAGGTGGCGGCGCTCTCCCGAGCCAGGCCAATCATGGACAGGCAGTCCGGACGGTTGTTAGTGATTTCAAATTCCACGATGGAGTCGTCTGCACCGATGATGGGGCGGATATCGTCCCCGGGCTTGCAGTCCTCCTGCAGGATGAAGATGCCGTCCTCGATGGCGTAGGGGAAGTCGTGGGTGTCAAGGGTCAGTTCACTCAGCGAACAGAGCATCCCCTGTGACGCCACGCCCCGCAGCTTGCCCTTTGTAATCTTCACGCCCCCGGGAAGAAGGGATTTGTGAAGCGCAACGGGGACGAGGTCGCCCACACTGACGTTCTGGGCGCCCGTGACGATTTGAACGGGCTCTTCTTGCGCCACGTCCACCTGACAAATCCAGAGAAGGTCGGCATTCGGGTGCCGTTCCATGGCCACCACGCGCCCCACCACCACGTTTTTAATGGACTCGGCAGGCTCCTCCGTCATCTCCACCTTCGAGCCGGTCATGGTCATCCGGTCGGCGTATTCCTTGGAAGAGGCGGTGATATTCGTGTATTCAGAAAGCCATTTTCTCGATAATCTCATTGTCTACACCCCCTGAAACTGGCTGAGGAAGCGCATGTCGTTTTCAAACAGCAGGCGCATATCGTCGATGTCAAAGCGGAGCATGGTCATGCGCTCAAGGCCGATGCCGAAGGCAAAGCCGGAGTAGACGTCCGGGTCAATGCCAGAGGCGCGAAGCACCTTCGGATGCACCATGCCGGCGCCGAGAAGCTCAATCCAGCCCTCGCCCTTGCAGACGCGGCATCCGCCGCCGCCGCAGACGAAGCACTGGACGTCCACTTCACAGGACGGCTCCGTAAAGGGGAAATGGTGTGGGCGGAAGCGCGTCTTCGTCTCAGGTCCGTAGAGTTTCCGCACGAGGGCGTTGAGGGTCCCCTTGAGGTCGCCCATTGTGACGCCCCGGTCAACGACGAGGCCTTCAATCTGATGGAACATGGGCGAGTGGGTGGCGTCCACCTCGTCTTTACGGTAGACGCGCCCGGGGGAGATGATGCGGATGGGGGGCTGGGTCTTTTCCATGACGCGGGCCTGAACGGGGGACGTCTGGCAACGCAGGTGGACGGCTTCATCCTCCGTAATATAGAAAGTATCCTGCCACTCCCGCACCGTGTGTCCCACGGGGATGTTCAGCCGGTCAAAGTCGTATTCAGACAGTTCCACTTCCGGCCCCTCCGCTACGGAAAAGCCCATGGAGACGAAAATATCCGTCGCCTCCTGCAGCACGATGGACATGGGGTGGCGATGCCCCATTTTCGCCGGCGTGCCGGGGATAGTGACGTCCAGTTCCTCCTTCACAAGGCGCTCGGAGAGGGCCTTCTCCTCAAGGGCCTGCCGGCGCGTCTCGATGGCCTCGTCGAGAGCCTCACGGACGGCGTTGGCCAGCTGCCCAATGATGGGGCGCTCCTCGGGAGAGAGCCTGCCCATCTGTTTCAAAATCGCCGTCAGCTCGCCCTTTTTGCCCAGAAAGCGCACCCGTGCGTTCTCCAGCGCAGAGAAATCCGCTGCGCCGGAGATTAAGTTCAGTGCTTCGTGTCTGAGCTTTTCAAGCTGCTCTTTCATTGATTTCACTCCTTATGTTAAACATCCTGATACGTCGGGGCAAAACAAAAAGCCTTCGCCCCAAAAGGGACGAAAGCTCTACGCTTCCGCGGTACCACCCAAATTCGGCGCAATACGCCGCACTTTGAAACGCCTGTAACGGGGCGTTAATCCGCCGGGGATTAGCCGGAGCTCACGGGCGAACTAAGCGATGAAGACACAGGGCGCTCTCAGCCGGCGGCAGCCCCTCTCTGGCGTATCTTACGGCACAAAACGCCGCCTCTCGCTATCTTCCCGATCACAGCCATACTGGTATGAGGTTAGAGTATGCTTATTATACCCATGTACCACACATGGTACAACTATATAACGTGTATCACATAAGATTTCTAAAGTCAACCGCAAATTGACTATTGCCTGAATTGGGAATATAATATGCGCACGGCTTATTTCATGCTCATCAAAAATTTAAGGGGGGCATTCCATGCTTCTCTGCAGTGCCGAAACCATGCGCGAAATCGACCGGACAGCCATCTGCGAATACGGCATCCCTTCCACTTATCTCATGACGAACGCTGCGCGGGCCGTTTTTCAGGCGGCCCTTGCGCGCCTGCCCGAAACGGGCGGCATGGTTGCCGTTTTCTGCGGCCCGGGCAACAACGGAGGAGACGGTGTGGCCGCCGCGGCCTTTCTGCTGCGCCGCGGGGTTAAGGTGCGCACTTTTCTCGTGGGATCCCGGGAGAAAATGACGGCGGATACGCTGGAAATGGAGCGCCGCCTTGTGGAGCAGGGTGGTGTACTGGAGGACTTCTCTGACAGCCAAAGTCTTGAACAGTACCTCGCCCGCTGTGATATTGTCATCGATGCCCTCTTTGGAACGGGCCTTCGCTCCCCCCTGCGGGGCGACGCCCTGCGGGCCGTCACCCTAATAAACGAAACGGACGCCTTTGTCATCAGTACCGACATCCCCAGCGGCGTCCACGCCGACACGGGGAAAATCCTCGGCGCAGCCGTCTCGGCAGACGAGACGGTGACTTTCGCCCTTGCCAAAGCCGGCCTGTTTTTAGAGCCAGGCTGTACCCTGTGCGGAAAAATTACTCTGGCGGACATCGGCATCCCCCGGGAGCTGACCCAAAGCGCCCGCCCGTTGTGCTACGCCGTGATGGACGGGGATATCAACCTGCCCCGCCGCCGTCCGGATACCCACAAGGGTGACTACGGCCGCGCCCTCATCGTGGCCGGCAGTGTGGGATACACCGGTGCCCCCGTATTGGCGGCGAAGGCCGCCACAGTCACCGGCGCAGGGCTTGTGACCCTCGCCGTCCCCGAGTCGATTTACACCATCGCCGCCGTGAAATGCACGGAGGAAATGGTTGTGCCCCTGCCCGGCTCAGCGGAGGGGACCCTCTCCTCCCTCGCCGCCTATTCGGTGACGGACCGCCTGTCAAAGGCAGACGTGTGCCTTCTCGGCCCCGGCTTAGGGCGCACAGCCCACATCCGCGAAATCGTCACCTCCGCTATAAAGAATTCGAAAGTCCCCCTCGTTCTCGACGCCGATGGCATAAACGCCGCCACCGAGAATATAGATGTATTGGACGAGGCCGTCTGCCCCATTATCCTCACCCCGCACGACGGCGAGTTTGCCCGCCTGACGGGTCATCTGCCAAACGACGACCCCGAGGGGCGGCTCGAGGCCGCGCGCCGTTTCGCAAAGCAGCACGGCGTCGTGGTCGTTTTAAAAGGACACCGCACCATCACCGCCTTGCCCGACGGGTCTGCCTACGTCAATACCACGGGCGGCCCTGCCATGGCCAAAGGCGGCAGTGGTGACGTCCTTGCGGGGATGATAACGGCCCTTATCGCGCAGAAGTTCCCCATTAAAGACGCTGTTCTCGCCGCCGTGTACCTGCACGGTTTGGCCGGGGATATGGCCGCCCGGCGCCTTGGGGAGTACTCCGTCACCGCCAGCGCGATAATCGAGGCTCTGCCGGAGGCGATTGCGTCCGTCACTTCCTGAAGATGAGCGAGGTGTACTTTCTTGAAGCAGGCGATTGCGCTTGCACTGATGATAGCCCTGCTCCTGCCCCTCTCCGCCTGCCGCATCTCTGACCGCGGCGCGGAGAATTTAAGCCGGTCCGTCAGAGAGCAGGTTAAAAATGCAAACTCGATATCCCTTTCCGTGGATATCCGCGCCGACTACGTGGACCGTGTGTACGATTTCTCCTTAAGCTTTGCCGGAGACGGCGCAAGCGGCGAAGTGACCATCACGGCGCCGGAGTCCATAGCGGGACTGAAGGCGCATACATCGGAATCCGGCACCCGCCTTGAGTACGACGGCGTCTTCCTCGACACCGGCCCCCTCACCTGGGACGGTCTCTCCCCTGCCGACGCAGTCCCCCTCCTCCTTGACCAGTGGCGGGAAGGGTACATCAGCAATACGAGCTACGAAAAACTCGAGGACGTGGACACATTCGTCATCGCAACGGATGTGAGCGACAGCATCACCCAGCGCACGTGGTTTGACAAAAAATCTCTCCTGCCCCTGCGCGCGGAGCTGAGCGAAAACGGCCGTCTCGTCCTCACCTGCAACTTCACGCACGCGTCCTTTGACGCTGCCTCGCAACAAGAAGGATAGTTTTATGAATCATTCAAAACATAAGAGAGCGTGGGCTGAAATCAGCCTGAAAAATTTAAGGCACAATTATGAGACGTTGAAAGCGCGGCTTCCTGAAGGCACGCGCTTTCTCGGCGTTGTCAAGGCCGACGCCTACGGACACGGGGCCCTGCCTGTCTCACGGGAGCTGGAAAAGCTCGGGTGCGCGTATCTGGGCGTGGCCTGCATTGATGAAGCCCTCACCCTGCGGGAAGGTGGCATCACGGCGCCCATTCTCATCATGGGGTACACCGACCCGCTTCTGACGGACAAGCTCATCAAAAACGCCCTCACCCAGACGCTCTACAGCCCCGACCTGGCCGCGGCCTACTCCGCCGAAGCCGCCGCCCTGGGAAAGCGGCTGAAAGTTCACATAAAACTCAACAGCGGCATGTGCCGGCTTGGTTTTGACTGCCGGGAGCGGGCGAGCGCCATGGCGGAGATGCTGGGCATCTTAAAGCTCCCCGGCCTTGATGCGGAGGGGATTTTCACCCACTTTGCCGTGGCGGACGAGCCGGATAACCCCTTCACCCTTGAGCAGTTTACGGTTTTTTCGGATTTTCTGCAGGAATTGGAAGCAAAGTCCGGCCACCATTTTGTGCTAAAGCATTGCGCAAACAGCGGCGCGGTGATAAACTATCCTCAAATGTCCATCGACATGGTTCGAGCCGGTCTCGCCCTCTACGGCATCAGCCCCGGGGGAGAATTTCCGGACCTCGACCTTCGGCCGGTGATGAGCGTTCGCGCCCGGGTGGCGCAGGTGACGACGATTCACCCCGGCGACACGGTCAGCTACGGTCGCGCCTACACCGCCAAGGAGACACGGCGCGTTGCCGTCGTTACATTCGGATACGCCGACGGGCTCTTCCGCCCCCTCTCCGGCCAGTTTGACATGCTCATCCGCGGAAAACGCGCCCGGCAAATCGGGCGAATCTGCATGGACATGTGCATGGTGGACGTCACCGATATCCCCGGTGTGACAGCAGGCGATACCGCCACGATTTTCGGGCGGGACGGGGACGAATTTATCGGCGCAAAGGAACTGACGGACACCATTCAAACGATTCCTTACGAGCTTTTGTGCGCTATTTCACCGCGGGTTCACCGCGTTTATCTCTCCGACTAATCGGTCCCTCGTGGGACACGAAACGCACAATCGTCCTGTGTCGTCATATATTGTTAACGGGAGAAATCCCGCCGTGCAGTTTTTTCATTCGACATGGCAGCGGTTGTATATTTTGTTTTGCTTTGTGAAAGAATTATAGTAGCCCGGTTACATAATATTCCATTTCGGGTGTAGCCGTGGCACTATACTTCGTCGGAGAGTGAAGCTGCGTGAATGTCAAACGAGGAGAGATCTATTACGCCGACCTCAGCCCCGTTGTGGGCAGCGAGCAAGGCGGACTTCGGCCTGTGCTGATTGTCCAGAACGATACGGGCAACAGGCACAGCCCCACTGTAATCGCTGCGGCGATTACGTCCCAGATAAACAAAGCGCGTCTGCCGACCCACATCGAGTTGTCGGCGCATAGTTACGGGCTATCCAAAGACTCGGTGGTGCTCCTGGAGCAGATTCGAACCATCGACAAACGCAGGCTCAAGGAGCGTATGGGTACGCTGGACAATGGGCTCATGGCGCAAGTAGACAACGCCATAGCCGTAAGCTTTGGACTGACGATTTAGAGTGCTATTCAGGCGCGCCCCGTGCAAAGCGCGCGGGGCATGCCTTACATAAAACGCCGCTATTATGCGGCGAAGCCACAGCGGACAAGCCCCCAGATACGGAGGATACATAATGATGAAACGAAAGAAAACGCTTCTGATTGCCGCCATCGTTCTCGGTATCGCATTTATGTCGGCGGCGGGCATCCTCGGCGTCTCAGACGCCGGGACGAAAGAGAATCCCCTCATCACCCTCAGCTACCTCAATGAGCAGTTTAAGCCTGAGGTTCTCCGCTCCTTCGATGAAACACTTGCGGCCGAATCCGCCGCCGCCCAGCAGCGGCTCGATGCACGCATTGCGGAATACATACAAACTGTGGACGAAAAGTTAAAGGACGCCGACATCGGCTCCATCGGGTTTACCCTCGTCACCCTCTCCCGCGGCCAGACGGTCTCCTGCGCCGTGGGCACAGAGCTTCTTCTGCGCATCGGAACGGCTCAGGCCGCCGGAGCCAGCGCCCCCGCTCTGGTGGACTCCACCGATGGAACCACCCTCACGGCCGGACAGGCCCTCACCGCCAACCATATGTACATGGTCACCATCCAGGGCAACGGCTTTAAAGCCACGGCGGATACGGTAAAGGTGCTCATCCGCGGCGACTATCTTATTCAATAGCTTCAGAATACGGACTATACGCCTCATGTTTTAAGGCTCCTCTGCATAGCAATATGCAGAGGAGTATTTGTTTTTTGGAGGTGCTTAGAATGTCCTACTTAACCGGTGAATTTCCCGTTTCATTAAACGGCAGGAATATAGGCAGTGTCACCATTGCGCAGGAGGGTCTCTTGACCGCCTTCGCCTGTGTCTGCACCCACGACGGCCCCCTCACGAACGACCCGAATCGGGTTTTCCGCCTTGCAGCGGTGTGCGGCGAGGTTTATGTCCCCCTCGGCGTGATGATTCCTCAAGGCGGCTCCCTGCGCCTGAAGAAGAAGTATTCCAAAAGCGGCCTCCAATCCCTCGGCTACTGCGATACGGACACGTTCGTACTCGTGACGAAAGCGGAGCTGGAAGCGGCGCAAAGGGCCGCCGCTATAGCCGATGGCCCGACGATGCCCGCAGATAAAACGCAGGAACTGACCATGCCGGCCGCGCCGCCCGCCATGCCGGAAATAAAGGACCCACCGGCTCAAATCAAACCGGACACAGCGCCGATTGCGCCCTCAGCTCCGTCTCCACAGGCTCAGA